>NZ_JBICMI010000054.1:0-529 GCF_043106155.1 Pseudomonas sp. FYR_7 | reverse complement strand
AACTATCTGCAGACACTGGATCATCCGTCGTTCGGACGCTGCAGCATTTCAGAGCAAGCTGTAGAGCCTGATATCTGTGTGTACAACCAAGCCTTCATCGAGAAGAATTTTCATGGGGGTAGTCAGCCAGGTGTATTCACTCTCAACGAAGACAACGTTGAGGCTGAGAAATTACTCAGGGAGGCTGAGGCCGCGATTCAAGCATTGGAAGCCGACTACCAAGCAGAAATGACGGTAGGGAAAGAGTCCAAAGCCGCTCAAGAGGCCTTGGAGCAATCCTTTAAGGACGGTATTTGGGCCCTGCGTAAGCAGGTAGAGTCGACGGCGCTAGCCTACTGTCTGCAGGGCGTCCACACCAAGGATCGCATGCTTGATAAGGTCACTAGTCTGGCGTTTTCGGAGACCCCAGACACCTTTGAGTTACTAGCAAATGAAGCGAATGAGCTGGTCAAGGCTAATGACCAGCCCATCCCCTCCATTCAGAGCGTTTCCTTCTGGGCGAAGGTGGTCGAGCAAGATTCACTGCTCC
>NZ_JBICMI010000053.1:0-233691 GCF_043106155.1 Pseudomonas sp. FYR_7 | reverse complement strand
CGGCGAGTCACTTTTTGTCAAACGCGACAAAAAGTAACCAAAAAACGCTGTGCTCCATTCATACGGCCCCTACGCTGCGCTTCGGGGTTCCCTCACTCCGGTCTTGCTCCCGGGAGGACCGCGCTGTAGGCCCCATCCTGGGGCCCAGCGCTTGACAGGCATCCATGCCTGTCACCTCCCTCCGCAAGACCTACGTTCGGCCTTCTGAAGTCGCGAAGATCAAGATCAAGGTCAAAATCAACAGAAGCACAAAAAGAAACAGTAACCTGTTTTAACTTTGAGTAGAGGTGTCTGGTTGCGCTTAATAGTTATATTCGGAACAGTATTCACGATATCTGCTGACGTATATAGCACTTAAGTGCGACATTGCCGGGGCGCCTGACAGGCCGCAATAGGTTGCGAGACAGCCCCGGCAATCTATGCTGCGAAGCTAAATTCCTGGGGCCGCGCCACAGCCCACTGTTGCTCTTCGTACCGGGAAAACCCCGACAACCACCTTGTCAGTCCTCAAGCCACTGCGGGCTATTGAAATTATTCAACCGGCAATCCTCTTCAGCGCAATCAACCGCCGCCACGGGCGAGCCGAGCAAGGCTCTCTGCAAACTGCGCTCCCCAGCGTTCCAGGCTTGCGCAAGCAGTGGCAGGATGGCGCGGGGCAACACGCTGAACATCGGTTGCCAATACCCACCTTGGCGGACCATGGCGGCACTGTTGGCCGTTAAAGCGGCGCGCCGCAGGTCGTTGACTAACATCTGATCGATCTGTGGCGCATCGCATGCGAGCACCACCATCCATCCGTGCCGCGCTACCGCCAACCCGGCAAGCACGCCAGCCAGTGGGCCAGGGAAGCCGGCCTCGGTATCACTCACGCATTGCTCGGCGTACCGCTGGTACACCTGCTTATTGCGATTGCAAGAAACGATTAGGTCATCACTGAGCCCCCGAATCACCGCATGAACGTGGGCAATCAGAGGACGGCCATGCCAGTCGATCAGCCCTTTGTCACGCCCACCCATGCGTTGGCCACGGCCACCGGCCAGCATGAGGACAGAGCAAGGGGGCAGGGTAGCAGGCATGAAAAAGGGTTCCTGGCAGTCAATGCCCGAAACCCTCCCACTTCACGCTTCGCTTGTCCAGTCAGTGACCGCGCGTGGCTGGCTCGTGGCCAGGCTCCAGTGGTCGTCGGCGCCCGGACAAACGCATCACCACGACAAAGAACACCGGTACGAAGACCACCGCCAGTGTGGCACTTAACATACCGCCAATGACCCCCGTACCGATGGCTTGCTGGCTTGCCGAGCTGGCACCGGTGGCGATGGCCAGTGGCACCACCCCAAGGATGAACGCCAGAGACGTCATCACGATGGGCCGCAGGCGCAGGCGGGCAGCCTCGAGTGCAGCCTGGGTGGCTTCCATGCCCTGGTCCACCAGGCTTTTGGCGAACTCGATGATCAGGATGGCGTTCTTTGCCGAAAGCCCGATCAAGGTGATCAAGCCCACCTTGAAGAACACGTCGTTGGGCATGCCGCGCAGTGTGACCGCCAGGACCGCACCCAGAATACCCAAGGGCACCACCAGTAGCACGGCTGTGGGGATCGACCAGCTTTCATACAATGCCGCCAGGCACAGGAACACCACCAGCAGCGACAGGGTCATGAGTACCGGCGCCTGGCTGCCCGAGAGCCTTTCCTGCAGCGACAATCCGGTCCATTCCAGCCCTACGCCGGGCGGCAACTGTGCCACGATTCGCTCGATCTCGGCCATGGCCTGACCGGAGCTTTGTCCGGCTGCCGGCTCACCCGAAATGGACACCGCTGGGTAACCGTTGTAACGCGTCAACTGGACTGGACCGCTGACCCATCGGGGCTGTACGAAGGCGCCAAGCGGCACCATCTTGCCGGCGCTGTTGCGCACGTGAATCTTCAGCAAGTCTTCCACCTGGCTGCGCTGATCGCCCTCAGCTTGCACCACCACCCGCTGCATGCGGCCTTGGTTTGGAAAGTCATTGACGTAGCTCGAACCCACGGCTACGTCCAGCACCGAGCCGATATCGGCGAACGAGACCCCCAGCGCGTTGGCCTGACGGCGGTCGATCTCCAGCTCCACTTGCGGGCTTTCGGCCAGGGACGCCTCGCGCACGTTGGTCAGTAGCGGGCTCTTGCTCGCCTTGGCCAGCAGCTCGTCACGTGCAGCCATGAGTTGGGCATGACCCAACCCACCCCGGTCCTGCAGGCGGAATTCGAAGCCGGTGGACTCGCCCAGCCCGTCAATCGGCGGCGGCAGTACGGCGAAGGCGATGGCGTCTTTGAGCTGTGTGAATGTCATGTTCGCGCGATCGGCAATGGACTGGGCACTGTCATCGGCGCCACGTTCGGACCAGTCCTTCAGGGTCGTGAAGGCCAACGCGGCATTTTGGCCACTGCCGGAGAAACTGAAACCCAGAATTACCGTGGTATTGCCCACGCCAGCTTCACCGCCGTTGTGCGCTTCGATCTGAGCCGCTATTTGTTCGGTCCGCATGCGGCTAGCGCCTGGCGGCAGTTGGATATCGGTGATGGTGTAACCCTGATCTTCGGTGGGCAGGAAGGCAGTGGGCAACTGACTGAAGCCGTAGCCCAACACGCCCAGCAGCACGGCGTACACCAGCAGGTAGATCCCGCTGCGGCGAAGTGCTTGGGACACCCAGCCCTCATAGCCCTTGCTCATACCCTCGAAGCGCCGATTGAACCAGCCGAAGAAACCGCCGCGCTGATGATGCTCGCCTTGGTTCACAGGCTTGAGCAACGTCGCGCACAGCGCCGGCGTCAGGCTCAGGGCAAGGAAGGCCGAGAACAGAATGGAAACTGCCATGGACACCGAAAACTGCTGGTAGATCACGCCGACCGAGCCCTTCATGAAGGCCATGGGCAGGAACACGGCTACCAGCACCAGCGTGATGCCGATGATCGCCCCGCTGATCTGGCCCATGGCCTTGCGTGTGGCTTCCCGTGGCGCCAGGCCTTCTTCAGCCATGATTCGCTCAACGTTCTCGACCACTACAATGGCGTCATCCACCAGAATGCCAATGGCCAGAACCATGCCGAACAGGGTCAGCACGTTAACCGAGAAGCCCAGTAACAGCATCACGCCGAACGTACCCATCAGCGCCACGGGCACCACGAGTGTGGGAATCAAGGTATAACGCAGGTTCTGCAGGAACAGGAACATCACCGCGAACACCAGCACCATCGCTTCGAACAGCGTGCTGATGACCTGCTGTATGGAGACCTTGACGAACGGCGAGGTGTCGTAGGGAATGTCGTACTTCACACCCTCCGGGAAGTAGCGCGCCAGGTCCTTCATCTTGGCGCGCACCAGTGTGGCCGTCTCCATGGCGTTGGCACCCGGGGCCAGCTGCACGCTGAATGCGGTGGCCGGTTTGCCATTCAGGCGCGTGCCGTACTGATACTCCTGGGCACCGATTTCTACCCGTGCTACATCACCGATGGTCACCACCGAACCGTCGGTATTGGCCCGCAGTACAATGGCGGCAAACGCTTCTGGCGTGGTCAGTTGGCCCTTGACCACCACGTTGGCGGTGATCTCCTGGGTAGCGGGGCTGGGCAGGTCGCCGATGCTGCCGGGCGCTACCTGCGCATTCTGGGCGCTGATGGCTTCGGCCACGTCGTTGGGAGTGAGGTTCAGGCCGACCAGCTTTGCCGGGTCGATCCAGATGCGCATGGCGCGCTCGGAGCCATACAGCTGCGCCTTGCCGACCCCCTTGATGCGCCGGATCTCGTTCATCACGTTGCGCGCCAGGATGTCGGACAACGCGGTCTCGTCGAATTTGCCATCCTCGGAGGTGAGCGTGCCCAGCAGCAGGAAGCCAGTGGACACCTTTTCCACCTGCAACCCTTGTTGGGTAACCGGGCGTGGCAGGCGCGACTCGACCACTTTCAAGCGGTTCTGCACGTCGACCTGGGCCAGGTCGGGCACGGTGCCCGGCTCGAAGGTGGCGGTGATGGTGGCGCTGCCCAGGCTGCTCTGCGACTCGAAGTACAGCAGGTTGTCGGCGCCGTTGAGCTCCTGCTCGATCAGGCTGACCACGCTTTCATCCATGGTTGCCGCCGAGGCGCCAGGGTATACGGCGTAGATCTCTACCTGCGGTGGCGCAACATTGGGGTACTGCGCCACAGGCAACTGAGGAATGGCCAGGGCGCCAGCCAGCAGGATGAACAGCGCCACCACCCAAGCGAAAATAGGGCGGTCAATGAAGAATTGCGGCATCGATCAAGCCCTCACTGGCCGGTGTGCTGGGTGACGGAGGTGGCCTGGGGCGCGGTGTCGATCTGCACACGTTCGCCTGCCTTGGCATGTTGCAGGCCTTCGACCACCACCTGGTCACCGGCAGCCAGGCCGTCGCGCACTACCCAGCGGTCGCCCTGTACGCTGCCCAGGACCACCTGCCGTTCGCTGACCTGAGACTGAGCATCCACGACCAGCACCTTCGGCACGCCTGCACTGTCACGCAGGATCGCCCGTTGCGGGACACTCAGGCCTTGCGCTTGCACGGCCTGGGCCAGGCGCACGCGCACATAGCTGCCTGGCAGCAAGTCGAGGTTGGGGTTGGGGAACTCGCTGCGCAGGGTGATCTGATTGGTCGAAGGGTCGACCTGGATGTCGGAAAACAACAGCTTGCCAGGCAGCGGGTAGGCACTGCCGTCGTCCTCGATCAAGGTGACACTGGCCTGGTCTGCGTCGACCCGTTGGAGCTGGCCGGCACGCAAGGCCTTGCGCAGCGCCGTGATCTCACGGGTTGACTGGGTGACGTCGACATGAATGGGGTCCAGTTGCTCGATGGTCGCCAGCGGCGTGGCTTCGTTCTGCCCGACCAATGCGCCTTCGGTGACCTGGGCGCGGCCAATGCGGCCAGCGATGGGGGCGGTGACGGTGGCGTATCCCAGGTTCAGACGGGCTCGTTGTACGGCTGCCTTGGCCTCGGCCACCGCTGCGTTGGCTTGCAGCAGGCTGGCCTTGGCGTTGTCGTATTCCTGGCCGCTGACGGCCTTGTCGTTGACCAGCTCGCGGTAACGCTGCTCTTGCAGGCGAGCCTGATAACGGGTGGCGTCGGCTCTGGCCAGTGCCGCCTGAGCGCTGTCCAGGTCGGCCTTGAAGGGTGCCGGATCGATCTGGAACAACACATCGCCCTGCTTGACGTCGCTACCTTCGCGGTAGACCCGTTTGAGCACCACGCCGGCCACCCGAGCCCGCACCTGAGCGGTACGCGGCGCCAGAATGCGGCCGTTGAGCTCGCTGGTAATGGCCAACGGTTGCAGTTGCAGCGTCTCGACGCGCACATGCGGGACCGGGGCTTGCTGTTCGGGTTCGTCGCTAGCGCTACAGCCGCCCAGGCTCGAGCCTACAAGCGCCAGAAGCGCCAGAAGCGCCAGAAGCGCCATGCGGCGCAGGGTAACAGTGAATGTGTCGGACATTGGGATCTTCCGCTGATGATCTGCGCTATGCTACGGCACCCGGGTCATGATTGGCTGTTAACAGCTGTACGGGGAGTGTGAAAAAGTGTGAAACGATGGGTTGTGCACCGTGATGTTTCTATAAGCTTGGGCCACTATAACGCAGCGCTCACCTGGCCATGCCGAGCCGCAGTGCTGCAAGTCCCTATATCTGCCTGCCAAGCGACCCATGCCCACTATACTTCTGGTCGAAGACGACAGCGCCCTGGCCGAGCTCATCGCCAGTTACCTGCAACGCAACGAATTCGTGGTCCGGGTCATCGCCCGGGGTGACCACGTGCTGGACGAATATCGCCGGGACAAACCCGACCTGGTGATTCTCGATCTGATGCTCCCAGGCCTGGACGGCCTGCAGGTGTGTCGCCAATTGCGTCAGCAGTCCCAATGCCTGCCGATCCTGATGCTCACCGCCCGCGATGACAGCCATGACCAGGTGCTGGGGCTGGAAATGGGTGCTGACGACTACGTCACCAAGCCGTGCGAGCCACGGGTGTTGCTGGCACGGGTGCGCACCTTGTTGCGCCGCAGCGGTAACGAACCCAGGCTGGACCATGACCTGATCGTGGTGGGTGGGTTGTGCATCGACCTGGCCGAGCGCACCGTCACCTGGCGCGGCGAGCCTGTCGACCTGTCGGCCGGAGAATTCAACCTGCTGGTCGTGCTGGCGCGCAATGCCGGGGTGGTGCTCAATCGCGACCGCATTCTTCAACAGCTGCGCGGCATCGAGTTCAACGGCACTGACCGTTCGGTGGACGTGGCCATTTCCAAACTGCGTCGCAAGTTCGACGACAACGCAGGCGAAGCACGCAAGATCAAGACGGTCTGGGGCAAAGGCTATCTGTTCAGCCGTGTCGAGTGGGAGTAAGCCGCGATGTTCAAGATCCTGGTGCGGCTGTATCTGCTGATCATCGTGGCCTATGCCGGAGCCTTGCTGTTCATACCCGACACCATCGTGGGGCTGTTTCAGGAACGCTTCATGGCCTACAACCTCAGCCAGACCAAAGGTGTGCAGACGCTGATCGTGCGTCAGTTTCACCAGGCTCCCCAGTCCCAGTGGCCTGTCGTGGCGCAGGCGCTTGCCGACGATTTTGCGCCCTTGCAGGTACAGCTGCTGCGTATTGACCATGCCCGCTTGGATGAAACGGAGCGCGCACGATTGGCACAGGGGGAGTCGGCAGTGCGCCTGGCCCAATGGGGCTACTACGAAACCCTGCTGGCGCCATTGGACAGCCATTGGCTGGTACGCCTGGATTCGCCGCCCGATCCTTTGGACATCAACGTCCTGTCCTGGGGCGTGACGGTGTTGATCGGGGCCGCGATGCTCGGTTGCCTGTTGCTCTGGGTATGGCCGCACTGGCGTGACTTGGAGCGCTTGAAGGAAACTGCCCGGCGCCTGGGCCAAGGGCAGATGTCCGAACGCACGCATATCTCGGCGCATTCGAACATTGGCGAACTGGCCAGGGTGTTCGACACCATGGCAAGCGACCTTGAACGCCATGTCAATCAGCAGCGCGAGTTGCTCAATGCCGTGTCCCACGAGCTGCGCACGCCTCTGACGCGCCTGGATTTCGGTTTGGTGCTGCTATTTGACGAAGTGCCGCCGGCCAGCCGCAAGCGTTTGCTGGAGCTGGTCGGGCATGTGCGAGAGCTGGACGAACTGGTGTTGGAGTTGTTGTCCTACAGCCGTTTGTACAATGCCGACCAGGCGCGCGAGCGGGTGGAGGTGTCGTTGCTCGAGCTGGTGGACAGCGTGCTAGGCAGCTTTGCCGAGGAGTTGGACGGGCGTGGCATCCAGTGGGAGGTGCATGCCGACGCCGAGTTGCCACGCTTCGTGCTCGATCCGCGCCTGACGGCCCGAGCAGTGCAGAACCTGGTGCGCAATGCCATGCGCTACTGCGAGCAGCGCCTGGTGCTGCGCTTGCGCCTGGAGCCCGACGGGGCATGCCTGCTGACGGTAGAAGATGACGGCATCGGCATCCCCGTCGAGGAGCGTGAGCGAATCTTCCAGCCGTTCTATCGCCTGGACCGCAGCCGTGACCGCAGCACGGGTGGATTCGGCTTGGGGTTGGCGATCAGCAGGCGGGCCATTGAGGGGCAGGGCGGGACCTTGACGGTTGCCCAGTCCCCATTGGGCGGAGCGCAGTTCCGTATTCGCTTGCCCGCCGGGAAGGTGACCTGATGCCTGATGCCTGGTAGTAAGCCTCTTCTTTTAACCGGCGGGATCTTGTAGCGTGTCGGGTCGTCATTCAGGGAGCTGAACATGCAAGGCAAGGCCCGCAAGATCGTCCAGGCCATTCTCTACGAGGCCATCGCCGTGGCGTGCGTCGCTCCCGCCCTGGAACTGGCGTTCGGGGCGGGGATGGCGCAGTCCACCGTGCTGTCGGTACTGATGTCAGGCGTCGCCATGAGCTGGAACATGCTCTACAACTGGGTGTTCGAGCGCTGGGAGGCGCGCCAGCCTCAGCGCAAGCGCACACTATTGCGCCGCTTGCTGCATGCGCTTGGCTTCGAAGGTGGCCTGGTGGTAATCCTGCTGCCGTTGGTGGCTTATTGGCTGCAAGTCAGCCTGCTGGCAGCGCTTTTGACCAATCTGGCCCTGTTCGTCTTCTTCTTCGTCTACGCCTTCGTGTTCCAGTGGGGCTTCGACAAGGTTTTTGACGTGCCGTTGTCGGCGCAGCAGGCCAAGTGTTGACGTGCGGCCAGCCCTCGGGCTAACGTTCGGCGCATGAACCGCTATCAGCCTGCCTTCGCCAGCATTATTACCGCCATCATTGGATTGGCGGGCTAGCGCGAGCATGCACCGAACCCGCCCTGGAGGCGGGTTTTTTTCATCTGACTCCTGGGC
Organism: Pseudomonas sp. FYR_7; assembly: GCF_043106155.1. Taxonomy (NCBI): domain Bacteria; kingdom Pseudomonadati; phylum Pseudomonadota; class Gammaproteobacteria; order Pseudomonadales; family Pseudomonadaceae; genus Pseudomonas; species Pseudomonas sp. FYR_7. The sequence continues at coordinate 225,336 of NZ_JBICMI010000053.1, read as the reverse complement.
ACCGTTAACCGGCCAAGGAGTCGACGATGTCCAACCTGTGTTCCGCCCCGCGAGCAATCACCCCTCAGCAACTGCTGTCCGAGCAGGTTCGGCGTATCTTGGCCGCGCCCGTCTATGACCTGGCCATCGAAACGCCGCTGCAAGAGGCCGCAGGGTTGTCCGACAGGCTGGGTAATCGGGTACTGCTCAAACGCGAAGACCTGCAACCCACATTCTCGTTCAAGATCCGTGGGGCGTACACGCGACTATCGAGGTTGACAACCCGCCAGCGTCAGGCCGGCGTAGTGACCGCTTCGGCGGGCAATCATGCTCAGGGCGTGGCCATGGCCGCCGCGCACCTGGGCATGACGGCCACGATCGTCATGCCGTCCACGACGCCTTCGCTCAAAGTACAGGGCGTGCGCACCCGCGGGGGACGGGTGGTGCTGCACGGTGACAGCTTCCCCCATGCCCTGGCCCATGCCTTGAAGCTGGCCGACCTGGAAGGAGCCACATTCGTGCCACCTTTCGATGACCCGGATGTGATCGCGGGTCAAGGCACGATCGGCATGGAGATTCTTCGGCAGTGCCCTGGGCCGCTGCATGCCGTTTTCGTGCCGGTTGGCGGGGGTGGCTTGATTGCCGGAATCGCAGCCTATATCAAATACCTGCGCCCCGAAGTCAAGGTGATCGGGGTAGAACCGGAAGATGCCAACTGCCTGCAGGCCGCCCTGCAAGCTGGCGAGCGGGTGGTGCTCCCGCATGTGGGCACCTTCGCCGATGGGGTGGCCGTGGCCCAGGTGGGCGCCCACTGCTTCGAGCTATGCCAGCATTCTGTGGACGAGGTACTAACGGTCAGCAGCGACGCGCTGTGTGCCGCGATCAAGGACATCTACGATGACACCCGCTCGATCACCGAGCCGTCGGGCGCTCTGGCAGTTGCCGGCATGAAGCAGTACGTGGACCGTGAGGGTATTGGCGGGCAGACACTGGTGGCTATCGATTCCGGGGCCAACATCAACTTCGATCGGTTGAGGCATGTGGCAGAGCGCGCCGAACTGGGTGAACAACGCGAAGCGGTGATTGCGGTGACCATCCCTGATCAGCCCGGTAGCTTCCGGGCGTTCTGCCAAGCATTGGGCAAGCGCCAAGTCACGGAATTCAACTACCGCTGCCAGCCGGGCAAACCTGCGCGTCTGTTTGTTGGAGTGCAAACGCACCCCGTGCAGGACCCGCGCGATCAGCTGTTGAGCGGTTTAAAAGCACAAGGCTATGACGTTGTGGACCTGACTGACAATGAACTGGCCAAGCTGCACGTGCGCCACACCGTGGGTGGGCCTTTGGCGCCTGGCAGTCACGAGCAGGTGCTGCGTTTCGAGTTTCCAGAGCGCCCCGGGGCACTGCTGGCGTTTCTGGAGCGCCTGGGCCAGCGCTGGAACATCAGCCTGTTCCATTACCGCAATCACGGTGCAGCCCATGCGCGGGTGTTCGCTGCGCTGCAAGTGCTTGCCGATGAGCGTGCCGGGTTATTCGTGGCGCTCGACCAGATGGATTATCGCTACTGGGACGAAACGGATAACCCGGCTTATCGGCTGTTCCTCGGCTGAGGCGGCGGTTCATCGCTCGCGCATGAAGAAACCGGCCACGAACTTGCGGAAGGTTTCAGGGCTCTTGAAGTCGGCATACCGTTTGAAGTTCTCGGTATCCGGCTCGGGCCCGATGGGTTGTTCAAGCAGCGATATGGACAGAACACGGTCTTGGTCGGACGTCATCACCAGTTCATCCATGAGCTGCCCGCCAACCACCGGACGGCGCATCTGCACCTTGACGCCCTTGCTGGCCATCCAGTCCACCAGCGATACCAATGCCTTGAGCGGTTCGCGTTCTTCATCGCGATAGACCGGAAACAGATGGCCCCGCGATAGCACCGGTACGCTGGCCACGTGGATTAGCTCAAAGAAGTGACTGCCGGGAGTCGTAGGTGAATAGAGTGCCAGCGTCAGCAGCGGGCCGCAGGTGCGCTGACCACCCCAGTACAGATGGTGGCCCTGGAAATCGAAACCGTCTTCGCTTCGGTAGTGAAAGACCTTGCGGCCCTTGATCTGGTCGATGCAGTCGAGCAGTAGCCCATGACGCCGGTGATTGCCAAAGATCGTGGCCTCACGCAGACGCGCCTTGAGCATCATCATGTGCTTCATGTCCAGGCGCGTTTCCAGGTAGTTGCTGGCCGGTACCCGTTCCACCAGCGGATAGCGACTGGCCACAGCACGCAGTTGAGCGAATTGCCCGGTCAGGTCCTGCTTCAAATGCGTGGCGTAAAGGTTCAGGCCGCTGGTCTCGATCCACGTCAGCAACAAGGCCAGCAACCGCTGTTGTTCGCGGCGCTCACCTGGCCCGTTAGTGCTTGTGCTTGCGCCCGTGCGAAAATCGCCGATCAGCCGCAGCGGCGTATCGGGGGGCAGCCAGGCCACCGGCTGGACAGGTGCCTGTGCACGCTCGGCCGCTTCCTGTTCATCCTTGGTAAAGGGGCAGCCTGGGGCATGTTCGGCCGTGCCAGGGTTGTTCTTGAGAAACAACGTACCGGTGTTGCCATTGAGGGTGACATTGAGCACAGGCAGGGCATCGGTGCGGCAATCGCAGGCCAGCCACTGGTTAGCGTTGCGCACCTTCATCAGCATCTGGTTGGCCTGCAGCAGGCGGGGCCCGGTCAAGCCGCCGGTGGCAAAGTCCACCAGCAGCGCGTCTTCGGCGGGCGTCAGGCTGCGCACCTGGGCGGCGGTCTTGTCGATGATACGCATTGAGCGGCTCCGTGCTATGAGCTTCAAGCTTCCAGCAAAGCGGTGCCGCTTTCAACCGTCAGAAGATGTAGTCGGTGGTCAGGAAACTCGACCGCCGATTGCGGATGATGTCACTGAACAAGGCCTTGTTGTCGTCCTCAAAGCGCGTTGCCACCAGGGTGCGTATGGAAAAGACCCTCAAGGCATCGTGCACCGAAAGAGTACCCTCGGCGCTGTTCTTGCGGCCATTGAACGGATAGGTGTCCGGGCCTCGCTGGCATTGGGTATTGATGTTGATGCGACCGACCTGATTGGCGAAGATGTCGATCAGGCTGCCGACGGTGGCAGGATCGTTGCCGAACAGGCTCAGCTGCTGGCCATAGTCCGAGTCCAGAACGTAGTCGATGACCGTCTGCAGATCGCGGTAAGGGACGATCGGCACAACCGGCCCGAACTGTTCTTCCTGGTACACGCGCATCTGCGCCGACACCGGATACAGCAGGGCTGGATAGAAGAACGAACCCCGGCTGCGCCCCCCGTGTTCGTTGACCACCCGTGCTCCCTTGTCAGTCGCATCGTGCACCAGGCCGTCCAGGTAATCGATCTTGCCGGGTTCAGGCAGCGGTGTCAGGGCGACGCCAGGCTCCCAAGGCATGCCCGGCTTGAGTGTGGCGAGCTTGCGCGTGAACTTGTCGAGAAATGCCTCGACCACATCTTCATGGACGAACAGAATCTTGAGCGCCGTGCAACGCTGGCCGTTGAACGACAACGCGCCGGTCAGGGCCTGCTCGACGGCGTTGTCCAGATCGACCTGGGGCAACACGATGCCGGGGTTCTTAGCGTCCAGGCCTAGTGCCGCGCGCAGCCGATGGGGCCGTGGGTGCAGCTTCTTGAGATCGCTGGCAGCCTTGTGGGTGCCGATGAAGGCGAAGACGTCTACCTTGCCGCTGGCCATCACTGCGCTGACGGTCTCGCGGCCCTTGCCGTAGATGACATTGATGACACCAGGCGGGAAGCTGTCGCGGAAGGCTTCGAGCAGCGGGCGGATCAGCAGCACACCAAACTTGGCGGGCTTGAACACCACGGTGTTGCCCATGATCAAGGCCGGAATCAGGGTGGTGAAGGTTTCGTTGAGTGGGTAGTTGTACGGACCCATGCACAGCGCCACGCCCAAAGGCGCGCGGCGTATCTGACCCAGGGTGCCCTGCACGAGCTCGAAGCGGCTGGAGCGTCTGTCCAAGTCCTTGAGGGCACTGATGGTTTCATTGATGTAGTCGCAGGTGCGGTCGAATTCCTTTTCCGAATCCGCAAGGTTCTTGCCGATTTCCCACATCAGTAGCTTGACCACGGCCTGACGCTGCTCGCGCATGCGCGCCAGGAACGCTTCCACATGGCCAATGCGCTCTGCTACCCGCATGTTCGGCCATGCTCCGCGCCCCTTGTCATAGGCTTGAACTGCAGCGTCCAGTGCGGTCATGGCCGTGTCGGCGTCGAGCAGCGGAGCGTGGCCCAGCACCACTTGTTGCTCCTGGCCGTTGTCCTTGAGCCAAACGGGGCTACGGACTGTGGCCAACGGTCCGTCCCAATGGCGCAGTTCACCGCCCACAAGGTAGTCACGTTGTTCAAGCGGAGCACCCAGTTGCCACGCTTGAGGAACGTCGGCGGCGTTGGGATAAAGGTTGTCGAGCAAGGATTCCATGAAACTGCACCTCACAATGGCCGAGAAGGGTCTAGCACAGTGAAACGGTTCAGCGACGAGCATGCGCCTGACCCGGTCAGAATACCAGCGCACAGCAAGCGCTTTAGCAGTGCGCCGGTCGCCCGGCGCTTGATCACGGTGTCACAGGTCGAGCTCGAATAGACCCTCTGCAGGTTGTTCCAATAGGGATTGCCGGTCCGGCCCTGCATTATCGATCACGGCCAACCGGCGCCAGAACTCCCCGCGCGCTCGCTCGGGGTGGGTGAGGAACGGCTCAGCCTCCAGCAGCGCCCTGAGGTCGCGCCGGTATTGCAGTGGCAAGCGGCGCCACAGCGCAAATTCAGGTGGGCCGGCCTGTTCAAAGAAGTCGGTGTAGTCGGCCTCATTCACCAACAGGTCCACGTCGTGGATTTCGTTGTACGCTTCGATCTGGCTCAGTATCGGCCCAGCCAGCCATCTGCTTTCCAAAGACAGCGGGTCGGCTACCTGAACGGGCAGGGCGAAGCCGTCGGGTAGCTGCACGAACTGGTTATCGGTCAGGTCGACGGTGAGCGGCTCCGTTAATTGCGCTAACCCCTGTGGCAACTCGGTCAGCGAGCATCCTGACAGGAACAGCGACCTGATACCTGGATTCAGGCGCAGGTCAGGCGCGGCCACCAGCGGATTCTCACTAAGATCAAGTACGGCCAGGCCGGAGTAACTTTGCAGGGTAGTCTGGTCCGTGGCGTCCCAGGTGATGCGGTTGCGTTCCACATCCAACCAGCGCAGTTGCTGGCCGAAGGCCAGGCGAGGCAGGTGGTCGAAGCGGCAATCGCCAAGTAGTAGCCGCCTGAGATTCGGAAACCGCTGGTGGAAGGCCGCAGGTAGCTGGCTGAGTGCAGAGTTCCCGCGCAGAGACAGGTGCTCGATGTGATTGAAATCATCGGTTAGCGGCAAGCTAGCCAAGTCTTCATGCGTCAGATCCAGCTCGGAGAGTTCGAGGCTGTATAGACGACCGCCGCCATCGAGCACCGTGCGCGACACCCGTTGCCAGGCGTTGATGACAGGGCGCACGGCAAGGTGGCGCTGATGTGGGTGGTGGGGATTAGGGGCGGCCCACTGGGCCAGATCACGACGCAAATTCTCAAGACGGGCTTGCAGGTCGCGCAAGCGCTGGGTCGGCGAGCGCATGTCATGTAGGTTGTCTTCGTCATCCCCTTCATTGAGCCAGTCGGCAAACTCTGCGTCGGTCGCAGTGGGAAAAAGACGTCGATAGGCTGCGCTCAACGAGCTGGTCTGACGTGGCGCTGCCGGCAGTGGCTCAAGCGGCTGCCCGCCACGCAACCAGCCTCGTGTGGCCAGGCGCTGGCTGCGCTGCCCATAAAGCCTGGGTGCGAGGGTGGCACGGTTTGCCTTGGCCCATGTCATCACTCGGTGGCGAAGAGAGGCGCCATCCGTATGTTCGATACCCAGCAGGTCGCGACGGGCGCGAGGCAGTGCCTGTTCGATGGCCTGGCAAATATCGATACTCACCATGCCGGGCGCAGGGCGCTCTCCAAGGAATCCTTCATAGCCTTGGCTTGATTTGATCACACGAACGAGCGGACCTACGCCGGTATGAGCCAGGATCGGGCCGTCAGGGTTACCGGCGCGCAATTCCAGACGTATATCGGCGGGCCAGTCCGGCATGGCATCAAGCGCGCTGAATAGCAGACGCTGGGTGTCGGCATTGGCCAGCGCTGGCTGTACGAGCCCCTCCAGCGCCCGCACCAGAGGTAGCTCGCTGTGCACCTGTTCTACCGATTGGCGGATGCTGGCAGGCAGTGTCCCTTCCTGTTCCCAGGCCAGAACTTGGCCAGCCTCCAACCGGCCCAGCAGTTGCCTGGCCAACGGCGGCGTGAGGCGCGGGTAGGTCGATAGCAAGCGGTCCACGCCAGGGGCGTGCGACATGCTTGGGCTGTAGCGCTGCTCGAACCACTGCGACGCGTCTTGTGCGTTCATCGAAGGGCATTCGGCGCTAATGCGCAGCCGTTGCAGAACATCCAGTAGCAACGGCGGCGCCGGTTGCCCGCGAAGGTGCAGGTCTCGCAGGCTGTGGGCGTCAATGCCAGTCACATCGCACGCTTGCTGGATGTGCTCTGCTGTAAATGCCTCGAACGGCTCACCCAGGCGCTTTACCAGCGTTGCCAGCGGCCAATCGCCTGGCTGCTCGTGCTGGGCGCGCCAGGCGCCTTGACCATTGTGTTCAAGGGGTGGCTGCCAGGCATCTGCCCGCTCGGGGTGGACGATCTGCCAACGCGACAGTGAAGGCTCCAGCCGCTGCTCATAGAGGTGTCCGTCCATCTTGATGAAGTACCGGCCGTCATGCAGGTACTGGCCCAGCGCGTTGGGCCGCAACTGCGTTGGCAGCGCTTCATTGGAACGGTAGGGGGCCAAGTCCTGGTTCCAGAGCCTGAGTGTGCCATCGCTGCCACGCACCTCTTGCAGCGCCGTACCGCGCAGTTTGCCGAACAGTCGCGGCAACGCGTGTCCTGCTGCGGCGAAACCGCCTAGCAACGCAAGGTTGATCCCAACCGATTCGATGTGCTCTAGCGCCAGATGACGATCGCCGGCTTCCCAGGCTTCATAACCTTCGAACGCTTCGTCCAGGAGCTGGCAAGCAGTGACGGCCAACATGAAGGTGCCCACCGCTGGTACGAAAAAGCTGGCGATGTTGAGCAGGTCCCAGCCGCGACTTTCCCACGTCGCCAGACGTTGGGCCCTGGCATTGGCGTCAAACTGTGCGGTGGGAACGGCGAGCAGACTGGCTTCATGCTGCAGACGTGCCCAGTGCCGGACATAGCAGTCGCTAAATGGATCCCCCTCAATGGGTTGACGGGCCGGGCGCAGGTCAGCGCCCACGGCGCGTTCCCAGGGGCTATCGAGTGGGGTATTGCCATTCGCGTCCAGGTTTTGCTGCAACATATCGAAGAAGTGGCCGCGTTGGTCTTGGGCTACATACCCTGCGAACGCTTCACGCGCTGCTGGCTCGAGCAGCAAGATGGCCAGCGCTTCATGCACGGCTGCCAGGTCCTTGCAGCTACGCAATGCAGGTTCGTGGCTGGGCAGGTACACACCTAGGCCGGCCTGGCCCAGGTCGATCAGCATGACTTCGTACAGGACGGTGCCGAACAGGCTCAGCCGCCAGCATGGCAAAGGCTCGCCCTGTAACAGGCGGTCAAGGTCATCGCGGGCGCTGCCGCTGATCAAGTGCCTAAGCACAGCCAGATCCGCCGCCATCTGCAGGCGAGCTTTGAACACCTGCAACATGTGCGTTTTTACCGCCGGGCTGTCGAAATACCCTTGCAGATGAGCCTGGTAGGCACTTCCCAAATCCAGCGCTCGCATCATGACGGCGAAAGCGGCTGGCGTGAGGGGCAACGCAGTTACATGGTAGCGTTCCGAGTCGATGGAAAATTGTGCATTCGGCACTTGCATGCCAATCGGCGCGGTGCCTGTCACCCTGACGGGCGTGATGTGAATATCCTTGCTCAGGGCGATTGCACTCTGGGAAGAGAAAACTTCATCCTCGGCAAAGTTCTGCAGTGCTGCCCTTACGATGTTTTCCCGTTGGTGGCTATAAACGTAGCGCAGGCCGACCCATCGCCAGGTTTGCTCGACGCGCAGCAACTCGCAGGCTTTCAAGTCCACATTCAAACCTTGCGCCTGCAAGCCCTGCTGCACGGCACGCTCTGCGAATTCTGCAACTTGTTCCAGGCCGCGCATCGCTCGACCCAGCGCTGCCTGCGCGTTGATCAATCGCCGATGACTGGCGGCAACACTTTCCCTCAGATCCGGTGGGGCATTGCAGAACCAGTCTTGGGTTTCCCAAGGGGGTTGTTGCGTGTGCTTGAGGGCCTGCCATTGACGCGCGGTGGCCCGTGCAGCCCAATGTGGCAAAGTTGTCGGTGACACTGAGTTGCTTTCAGACATGTGGCGCGAGCTCCTTTCGTTGAGGCGCTATCACACGTCACGGGGTATTTGATGCGGTGGTACTCGGTTATTGCCAGGCGCTATAACTCATAGCTTGTCCCAATCGGGACCAGGCTGCTCCGTGGATTATTGGCGCCATAAAACATATGGCTTTTATAGAGGCTCGCTACTTGCCAAACACTTTGATAGCACCTTAAATTGTTACTGAATATGAAATCTCAAGTAATGCAATGCTCTATTAATCAATAGGTTAGCAGTGCTTCGGCTTTTTTATATGTCTGCAAGAACGCAAAACCTACAGTGGACGTCGAACCTGATGAAACAGACGCTCTGGGCAGTGGCTCGTCGCTCACTGTCACCCTCCCAGCGATATCGGTTACGGCACTTGGCAACCCAGGCACGTGAGATTGCCGCCCGTGCCTGTGTCTGGCGTTGGGAAATCAGTCGGTTTCGCCTACAACACGAAAGTGCCCATGACATCCTTTATGTGGGCCGCAAACAGCAACGCGACATGGCAAAGTTGCTGATGAGCGGACTGTCCAGCCCCCTCTCTTCAGTGATCAGCCCTGTACCAAACGCCCGACGTCCCGTGGTGATGGTGAGCGAAGTTCCTACCGCGGGTGCTCTGACGGTGCCTCACTACGTGAGTGCCGTCGTGCCGTTGGGGCGCCCCCTAGACGACATAACCGCGCGCTATGACAGCGAGTTGCGCCGCAGCATTCGCAAACACCGGCCCCTTTACCACATGCGCCAGGCGGTGTCTGACGAGGACATCGAGATGGCGGACCGGGAGTTCTTGCGTCCCTATGCCACAGCTCGCAAGGGCCTTCTTGCGTCGCACATACCGACCGATGAAGTCTTCAGGATCGCCAGGCAGGTCGGCAGGCTCGACCTCATCGTCCAGGGTGATCACGTGATCGGTTGTCACCTGGGTTGTGAAGTGGTTCGCGACGGCAAGCGCTACTGGAGCACTTTGCGTTTCGGCTATTGCGAAGCAGTGTTCTCCGATGCCAAGCGTCTGCGTGAAGTCAACTCGATTACGACTTACATGGCGCTGGAGTGGGCGCTTGGGCAGGGCTTCGATTACTACGACATTGGCCTGTGTCTGGCACGGCCCGACGACGGGCTGTTGAAGTGGAAGCGTCGAAGAGGCGGCGACATCGACTCGCTTGGCAACCATGCCCACCTCTTTGTGCGCCTGCCCAAATCCGGCATCGCCCACTTTCTATGGGAGACGCCATTGTTCGCAGTCGAAAGTGACAAGCTTACGCTGCACCTTGGCGTGCCTGACGGCGCGAGCGAGCAGGCGCTGGCCAGCCGTTATCACGAAATGGTCTTCGGCGGGCTCAGCAAGATCTACTTGTATGGTGCCGCGGGGGCGGGCGATCAGCTGGTCACGGCGCTCAAGCAGCGGTATGCAGGCCTGCCATCAGCGCCGGCAATGGAGATCATCACCTGTACCTGAGTGCGGTACAGGCAACGCACGGGCCAAGCGGCCACCTTAATCGACAATTTCGCGTGGAGACGTTCAATGGCAGGTGATAGCTTGCAGCCCAGCACTTTGCCCGCGGCCCCTTCGTCGCGCTCATGGACCCTGGCTGCTTATCAGTACATGTTGCGAAAGCGCCTGCTCAGGCAGGCCTCGCCAGATATCAGGAGCATTGCCGAGCGTTCGTGGGACATTGCGCCGGGTGAAATGTCCATTACCCCGCCCGCGATATTTTTGCCAGGCCAGCTCGAGCGCGTCACGGGCTGGGAAGGCAAGCGGTTCTATCCCTTCGTGCACCCGCGCTCGACCATGGAAGGCGGCATCCGGACCGCGCATGGGCCGACCCGCGGCTATTTGTGCAGGGACGTGTGGCTGATCGACGGCGCGTTGTACAAGGGCAAGGCTGCCCAGTGGCTGTCGCACCGGCATAGCGCGTTTGCGCCCCTGAGCGTTGAGCATGAGATCGATCGCGGGGCCATCTACTGCACGCATAACGGCAATGCGTGGTTCGGCACCTGGTTGATGGAGGATTGCCCGACCTACGCGCTGGCCTGCAACGAGGGCATGCCCGTCACCACCGCGCCCTCCGTGAAATACCCGATCTTCACCCAGGCCCCTGCCTATGAAGCATGGCTTGGCATGCAGCCGCATCGCCTGCGCACGGCGTTCTTCCGCGAACTGGTGCTGTTCGATGACCAGAGCAATAACCGTGATCGTCATGCCCGGTATCGGGCAATGGGCGACAAGCTTCGTGCGCATGTGGCCCACGCCTCGCACCCAGGCGTATTTCTGCTGCGCGGCGGCGATGGCGACCTGCGCTTGCTGCGCAACGAACTGGCACTGGCTGAACACTTGCGCCTCACCCGGGGGTTTCGCGTCGTCGATCCGTTGAAAAGCGACGTGCCTTCGATTGTCGCAGCCTGCGCCGGGGCGCATGTGGTCATCGGGGTGGAGGGGAGCCAATTGGTTCACGGCGTGAACGTGCTGGAGGCGGGCGGGTGCCTGCTGACCCTGCAGCCGCCGAACCGCTTCGTCAGCTACTACAAGTACCTCACCGACCGCGACCATCAGCACTTCGGTTTCGTGGTTGGCTTGCCCGACGGGGAGGGCTTTCGTATCGACATCCAGGAAGTGGAGCGAACGCTGGACCTGTTCCCGTCTCCGGCGGTGTAGTATAGGCCGATTCCAAGGGATGGGGGCAAAGCGACGATGCTTGAGGTATCTCGGTTCTGGCGTGATCCGGCACTGCCCTTCGTCGAGGCGCGTGTGGTGGGAGACGGGCGCCAGGTGTGCCACGCATCCCACTCCCACGAGAGCTTTTCGCTCGGGGTGATCACCGGCGGGCGCAGTACTTACGTCAGCGGTAATCAACAGTTCGAGGTTGCGGCCGGCAGCACCGTGTTAATCAATCCGGGCGTGATTCACGCGTGCAATCCTGTGTCGGGTCTGCCGTGGTCATACATCATGCTGTTCATCGACACGCCGTGGCTGGCATCGGTAGGTTTTACCTGGCCGAGCCAACGATACAGCGCAGCCCCAGGCCTGTATCAGCAGGTGCTATCGGTATGCGCCACGCTGTTTGACCCCGATGCGGCCGAGCGTGAGCAAGGCCTTATATCGATGCTGTGCGACCTGCCCAGCTTCCTCGACCATGAACCGGCGCCTGAGGCTGCGCTCAACCCGCGCCTTGAGGCGGCCGCAGCGTTCATCCGCGCCCACCGAAGCGATCCGCTAACGCTACAAGACATTGCCACGGCATGCGGCTTGTCGCGTGCCTACCTGATCCGTGCCTTTGGCAAGCGCTTCGGCCTGACGCCGCACGGTTACCTGCTCGATCAGCGTGTGCAACTGGCCCGGTCGCACTTGCGCCACGGGCAATCGATCGCCGAGGCAGCCCAGCACGCGGGCTTTGCCGATCAGTCGCACTTGCAGCGGGCATTCAAGCGGCGTCTGGCGGCCACCCCCGGGCATTATCGGTAAGCCGCAGAGTCTATATGACCAGCCCTACTGCGCTGGCGATCAACAACGCAGCAAGCGTACGATTCAATAGGCGCAGCGGGCGCGGGCTCTGCAGGTGCCGCCCTGCAACGCTGCCCGCCCAAGCCCAGCAGGCCACGGACACGAAGCATATCGGTGCGTATATCCCTGTAAAGATCCACAACGCCTGTTGCTCGCCTGCTGCATAGGCGCCCACCCCGGCCACTGCGGCAAGCCACGCCTTGAGGTTCAACCACTGCATGGTTGCCCCGCACCAGGCTGAAGGGGGCGCGCAGGTATGAGTGGCGCCCAGTGCGCCGTCGTCGCTGGCGAGTCGCAAGGCCATGTAAAGCAGAAACAGCACGCCCCCGGCCTGGAGCACACCCTGTAGCGGCGCCCAATGTGCCAGTAGCTGATGCAGGCCGTTGCCCACCAGCAGCAGGAGCGCGCAAAAACCCAGTGTCGCGCCTGCTGCGTGGCCCAGGCTGGCGGGAAGGCCGTGCCGAACGCCGCTGGCCAGGGCCACTACATTAACCGGGCCTGGCGAAATGGAGGCCGCCAGTGCGAAGGCGGCCATGGACAATGCTAGATTCATGGCAAAGTACTCACGGGTGATGTGCCGGGCATCATCCAGCCACAACGTCAGTCCGGTATTGAACAAAAGTGCCCACCCGGCGCCGGTGAACGCACCGGCTGCACACGGGCATAGGTTGCTAACGGTTTGTAATAGTTTTGCGCTTACCGGAAAACCTGCTGTGCTTGTAGGATCATCTTCCCTAATTGTTATTCAGGTCACTATGAGCACCTTCGCGGAGCCTCCCAGTCCCCGGCCTTGCTGGCCACATCGTTCAATCCCCTCAATCTCTACGAGTATTCGCTAATGGAATGGCTGGCTGATCCGACGGCCTGGCTAGGCCTGCTCACGCTTATCGTCCTGGAATTGGTATTGGGTATCGACAACCTGGTATTCATCGCCATTCTGGCTGACAAGCTTCCCCCTCATCAGCGCGACCGCGCCCGCATCATTGGCCTGAGCCTGGCGCTGATCATGCGCCTGGGTCTGCTGGCGAGTATTTCCTGGATGGTCACGCTTACGGCGCCATTGTTCGAGGTGTTCGACAAGAGTTTCTCGGGGCGCGACCTGATCATGCTCTTTGGTGGTGTGTTCCTGCTGTTCAAAGCGACCATGGAATTGCATGAGCGGCTCGAGGGCCATGTCGCCCAGACCAGCGGCCCGGTACGTCACGCGGCCTTCTGGCCAATCGTTGCGCAGATCGTGGTGCTCGATGCGGTCTTCTCTCTGGATGCGGTGATCACCGCCGTGGGCATGGTCGAACACCTGTCCATCATGATGATCGCGGTGATTTTCTCCATCGGTATCATGATCGTGGCCAGCAAGCCGCTGACCCGGTTCGTCAATGCCCACCCGACGGTCATCATGTTGTGCCTGGGCTTTTTGATGATGATCGGTTTCAGCCTGACCGCAGAAGGCCTGGGCTTCCACATCCCCAAAGGCTATCTGTATGCAGCGATCGGCTTCTCGATTCTGATCGAGCTGTTCAATCAGCTGGCCAGGGCGCGGCGCAAGCGCAGCCTGCAGCAGCATCGGCCTTTGCGTGAGCGTACGGCGCATGCGGTATTGCGTCTGCTCGGCGGTCGTCGCGTCGAAGCTGACGAAATCGGGGAAGAGATCGCCGACATGGTAGAGGGCAATGGCGAACAGGTGCTGTTCGATCGCCGCGAGCGGGTCATGATCAGCGGCGTGCTGAACTTGGCCGAGCGCCCGATCCGGACAGTCATGACCGTGCGCTCGGAAGTCGACGTGATCGATCTGGCTCAACCGCCCGACGCCATCACACACGCATTGATCAGTTCGCCTTACTCGCGGCTGCCGCTGATTCGTGATGGTCGGGTGGACGAGCCATTAGGCTTCGTGCACAAGAAAGAAATGCTCAAGGAACTGTTGTCGGGCAATCAGCCTGATCTGGAGGGCATGGCCCGCGCCCCGTTGAACCTGCTGGACAGCTTCAGCATCCTTAACGCCCTGGAACAGATGCGCAACCAGTCCACCCATATTGCTTTCGTGGTCAACGAGTTCGGGGATTTCACAGGCGTGCTGACCATGACCGATATTCTCGAATCCATCGCCGGTGAGCTACCTGACGCCAGTGAAGTCGAAGGGCCTGGGATCATTCAGGACAGCGAGGGCTTTGTCGTCAGTGGCGCAGTGAACCTGACCCAGGTGCAGGCTCGAACGGGCTTCGCTGCTCGTGCGACCGAGGACTACCAGACCCTGGCGGGCCTGGTGATGAGTTTGCTCGATCGCCTTCCGGTGGTAGGCGATCGTATTGCCTGGAACGGCTGGACGCTAATCGTCGAGGCTGTGGAAGAGCGCCGGGTACGTCAGGTGCGGCTTAAACCGAACGCCGACGGTGACGCAGCATGTGCTTGAACCCTTCGATGACCAGCACCACTACCGCAGCCCAGATGGGCAGGTAAGTGAGCCATTGGTCTGGACCGATGGTTTCGCCCAACAGCAAGGCTACGCCGACCAGCAGGACCGGCTCGACGTAGCTGAGCAGTCCAAACAGGCTAAACGGCAATAGCCTGCTGGCCAGGACATAAGCGATCAACGCGGACGCGCTGATCGCTCCCAGCACGGGGATCAGTACATAAAGGCCTGGATGGGCCTGCATGTCGGCGTTGGAGAGCGGCCCTTGCACCACGAAATAGATGGCCCAAGGCAACAGCAGGCACATGTCGCACCACAGCCCGCCTAGATGATCCGTGCCGCAGCGGCGCCTCAGCACGAAATAGATCGGGTAGCCGATAACCACCACCAGGGTTTCCCAGGCGAAACTGCCGTGCTGATACAGTTCATGGCCCACCCCAAGCGCTGCACAGCCCACTGCAATCTTCTGCAAGTGCGACAATCGTTCGCCGTAGACCAATCGGCCCGTGAGCACCATGGCCAGGGGCAACATGAAGTAACCCATCGACACTTCCAGGCTGCGTCCATGCAGCGGCGCCCACAGAAACAGCCACAGTTGCACGCCCATCAGCCAGGACGTACCCACCATACCCAGCAGCAGCTGGGGTGTACGTCTCACCCTGCGCAGCAATTCGCCCACCCTTGCCCAGTCCTTGGACACCAGCATGAACAGCGTCAGGCAAGGCAGAGTGAGCAGCGTGCGCCAACCGAAGATTTCCTCGCCGTCCAGTGGCTTGAGCAGCGATGTATAAAAGTACATCACGGCGAACAGGCAGGACGCCATGACCGATGTAACAATCCCTTTTGACACAAGTGCCTCGTATACAGGAGATGAGCGTTGAGATCAGCCGCGCATGATCTCAGGGGGCGTACTTTGCGGCAACCGCGAAGCGGCAGGCTGCGCCGCCAGCGTCTGCAGAAACTCGGCGGCAGGCATGGGCTTGGCGTAAAGATAACCCTGCTGGAAGTGAACCCCGTGTTGCTCGAGGTAATCGCGCTGAACTAGCGTTTCGACGCCTTCGGCCACGATGCCGAGCCCCAACTTGACCGATAGTTCGATGATGGTTTCGAGAACGGCAACGGACAACGCGTCCCCGCCGATCAGCGCAACGAAGCTCTGATCTATCTTCAGGTAATCCACCTTGAATTGCCTGAGGTAATTGAGGCTCGACTGGCCTGTGCCGAAATCATCGAGGGCGATCATTACGCCGATCTCATGCAACTGCTCAAACAACTCAAGCGTCGTGGGCGAGGGTTCGAGCAACTTGCGTTCGGTCAACTCCAGCGTGAGGATGACCCGACCCGGTGGGAAGTGGGCCAAGAATGCGCGGCAATCATCCAAAAGCTCAAGGCTGCGGCAGTGGTCGGCCGTGATGTTGATGCCGATGTGGAATCCGTCATCCATCAGGGCGGCGTAGGGCGCCAGGCTGCTCGCCGTGTGCTTGATCAGCGAACGGGTCATCGCCACGATCTGGCCGCTGTGCTCGGCATAGGGAATGAACAGGTCGGGCCTTACCAGCCCTTCGCTCGGGTGATTCCAGCGCATGAGCACTTCGGCACCGGCCCAGCGGTAGTCCCCT
Source organism: Pseudomonas sp. FYR_7 (assembly GCF_043106155.1). Lineage (NCBI taxonomy): Bacteria > Pseudomonadati > Pseudomonadota > Gammaproteobacteria > Pseudomonadales > Pseudomonadaceae > Pseudomonas > Pseudomonas sp. FYR_7. The sequence continues at coordinate 209,393 of NZ_JBICMI010000053.1, read as the reverse complement.
CGACGAACCACCGGTTGGAAATAGGGCAGGAACTCGTCGGCTTCCAGCGCCCTGCGCAGTTCGGCACGCGGCGAGGTAGCCCGCCTGACCTGCCAGTGGCAGGCAACGCCGGCAAGAACGCCCAGCACTGCCAGCAAGCCTAGAAGCGCCAGATAGTGACTGCGCCAAAGCCGGCTCGACTGCGGCGCCATGTAGCCGCCTTCAACGCTAAACGGATAGTGTGCAGACGCGATGAATACAGGGGCGCTTATCGCAACCGGGGCTGGACCCTGGTGCACAATGCCGTCTCGGCCCATCCAGGCGCTTCCCACGCGCAGGTACAGCGCATGGCCTGCACCGAGCAGTCGCAGCGCCATCAGCAGATGATCGCCATCGACCGTGGTGATCGCCGCACGGTCTTTGTCACTGGCGCGATAGACCAGCAGCGGGTGCCCAGGTGTAACGGAATTACCGTCCATCAACCACAGGTGCCCATCGACATAGTCGCTGGCTGTCACTGGTTCATCGAACGCGCCGAACAATGAACTGCAGTACAGCCGATCTTGCTTGACCAGGTTGGTCGAGCGAATGAAGGCGTTACGGGTGACTTCGCCACGTAACAGCAGCTGCGCCTCGGCGCAAGGGGTACCCGCCGAGGGGAGCAACGCGATCGCAGTACGTGAGGCCCCATCGAGGATGCGCTCGACGTGCTCGATGACCTGCTGGGCAGACGCTCGGCTGCCAGCTTGCAGATCACGCTCGATCTGCCAGTTCATCACGGCGATGCCGCATGCGATAGGGAATGCGCCGACCATCCAAGGCAGCAGGGTTCGCCAGCCGAAGCCTGAGCGCGATTTTCTAGAAAGGGGCATAGTGGCAACTAATCTAGGGAGACGCTACAAAGCATAGCCCTGTGCCCAGGGGCGAGGAACAAATACGGGACAAAACAAATTACGCTGTGTAGAATCGATTTACGAAAACAACAATAAGGCTCCTTTGTTTCGGAGGAGTCACACCTGCTGAGTACGGGTCCTATGACATACCCTGGCTTCAGATTGATCATCGGCGACTTCCTCGCGCGCAGTGTGCGGGGCATTCCGTGCTCCCCGCCAGCGCTGTTCGACATCCCAGGCAAACATTGAATCCGCTGCAGATGAGGACACGCACATGGCTGATATTTTCGACAATCCTATGGGTTTGATGGGCTTCGAGTTCATCGAACTGGCTTCGCCTACCCCCGGTGTTCTGGAGCCTGTATTCCAGATGTTGGGCTTCACCAAGGTGGCCACCCACCGCTCCAAGGATGTGCACCTGTATCGACAGGGCGACATCAACTTGATCCTGAACAATGAACCCAGAAGCGTAGCGTCGTATTTCGCCGCCGAGCATGGCCCGTCTATCTGCGGCATGGCCTTTCGTGTGCGCAACGCTCACGAGGCTTACGCCCGCGCCCTCGAGCTGGGCGCTCAGCCGGTCGAAATCGAAACAGGTCCCATGGAATTACGTCTTCCGGCGATTAAGGGCATTGGCGGTGCCCCGCTTTATCTGATCGACCGTTTCGAGGAAGGCAGCTCGATCTATGACATTGACTTCAATTTCATTGACGGCGTGGATCGCCACCCGACCGGTGCGGGCCTGAAGGTCATCGACCACCTGACCCATAACGTGTATCGCGGGCGCATGGCCTATTGGGCCGGCTTCTACGAGAAGTTGTTCAACTTCCGCGAAATACGCTACTTCGACATCAAGGGCGAATACACGGGTTTGACCTCAAAGGCCATGACTGCGCCCGACGGCATGATCCGGATTCCGCTCAACGAAGAATCGTCTAAGGGGGCGGGGCAGATCGAAGAGTTTCTGATGCAGTTCAACGGTGAAGGCATCCAGCATGTCGCGTTTTCGACCGATGACCTGGTCAAGACCTGGGATGCTCTCAAAGGGCTGGGTATGCGGTTCATGACCCCGCCACCGCAGACCTACTACGAAATGCTTCCCGAGCGCCTCCCTGACCATGGTGAGCCGGTGGATCAGCTTCAGGCACGTGGCATTTTGCTGGACGGAGCAGCACAAGCCGGGGACAAACGACTGTTGTTGCAGATTTTCTCTGAAACGCTGCTGGGGCCGGTGTTCTTCGAGTTCATCCAGCGCAAGGGTGACGATGGTTTCGGCGAAGGCAACTTCAAGGCGCTGTTCGAGTCCATCGAGCGGGACCAGGTACGCCGTGGCGTGCTGAGCGTCGAGTAATGGCCGGCAGTGCCGTCATCGTCCTGGGCGATCGACGGCACTGTCTCGCTGCCTGACGCGCATCTTGCCCAACACCACGTAAATTACCGACCCCGTCATGAGCCCCACCAGCATCAATGAAGGGAGCACGTTGAACACGGCCGTGCGGATTTCCTGGGCGATGTAACCCTCGGGATAGCCACCCAGCACCCGGTAAGGGTAATGAGTGGATGCCAGTTCATGGGTAAATTCGGCGACAGAAGGCCTTTCACCGTGCAGGCTATCGCCATCCTTCCATACGGCGTGCTTGTCAAACTCGAGCACGAGTGTGAGTCCGTCTTTGAAAGCGTCAAGTTCAGAGCGTAATTGTATCGGAAAGCTTGTTGCAATCACGCCTGTTCTCTCACCTTGCAAGTGCATGTTCATCAACAGATAGCCCTGCGCATCCAGCATTTGGTGATCGAATGTCAAGAACTCTCCCGTCGAGGCGATTTCAGTCAGCACTTCAAGCGAGTCCGATGCGGAGTTGCAATAGGCCTTGCCGTCCTCGATAACTGCGAGCGACCTGAGCATTGAACGGCTGGTCACTTGGTCGACCAGGGCGCGTTTGATCCTACTGCAAGGCTGACCTGCTAGTGGCAGCGTACTCATGGCGACTTCATGCACACGGTCCAGGGCTTGATCGACGCTGAAAACCGCCTCGCGCACCGACACTTCAGCGTTCTCTTCTAGCTTGGCCTCCTGCTGATAGTTAATGACCAGCAGTCCCGAAAAGACAGGTACCAGACCTACTGCCATCAGCAGTACCAACTCAAGCAGGCTACGTCCCGCATGCACGAACTTGTCCATTGATAACCGTTCCTCAAGCCTCGCGCTGCCCAGGATGGGCGGCTGGTTTGATCCTAGGTCGTTGTCAAAAGCGGCACTGTAGGGGGAGAGCCGTGAAAGTGTGGGATTTGGTTAGGCTTGGTGTAGCTGTCATCCGTTTATCTAAACGGTATCGCAGCCGATCGACGCGCTCGCATCGGCGCATCCGGGGCAGGGAGGTCATTGTGTGGCGTTGGCCTATGCTAACGTGACACGTCGCACGAGCCCTGTGCGTAGGCCCACATCCAGACCACAGCCTTTGCTTTATGACGGAGAATCACATTGGTCGGCAAAAAAGGAACTAGAGCCCCAACCGCATCGGTCGCAAGGGAGCTGTCCAAACGCGCACTCTCGGGCGATTTGAAGGAACAGGTGATGCGCTTCGATTGGTCGCAAACGGCGCTAGGGGCCTTGCCACACTGGCCTGCCTGCCTGCGCATCGCCGTCGATACAATGTGTCACTCACCTTTTCCGTGTGCAGTGGTGTGGGGCAATCAGCTGACAGTCATCCCCAACGACGCCTATGTGGCGCTCAAGGGGGCGGCAGGCACATTGGGCGCGCGTTTCGATACGCTGTGGCACGACCAATGGGAGAGTCTGGGCCCGTATGTGTTCGACGCGCTAGCGGGCCGTTCCAGTTTTATCGAAGAAGCGCCAGTACGCGTCGGTCATTGCGATCACGCTGAAGGACCTTGGTGCGCCTTGGGTTATACCCCACTGAACGATGAGCTGGGGGAGGTTGCAGGGTTTGTCCATACAGTTATCGAAACCAGTGCGAACAAAGGAGGGCGTGAGCATTGGCGAAGCCTGGCCAAGTCTTTGGAGAGGCAGATTGCCTCTCATGTCAGTGAGCTGGAAAGGCTCTGGCAGCTCTCAAGCGACGCCATGATGACGGTCACCCCCGACCTCAAGCTGCACAATGTCAATCCCACCTGGCTAAGCCTTCTAGGATGGGAGCTGGAGCAGGTGCAGCACTTGCCCATTCTGTCCCTGGTCCATCCTGCAGACCTTGCGCAGGTCCAGCTAGCGATTGAATCGCTGCTGCATCGCAACGATACCCACCCGATCGAGACACGCTTGCGGCACCGTGAGGGTCACTACCACTGGTTCAGCTGGAGTGCGCGAGTGGGTGCGAGATTGGTGACCATCGTTGGGCGAGACATCACCGGCGCACGCGAAGACGCCATGCGTCAGTCCCGCATGTTGATGCGTAACACCGAGCGCATGGAGGCGGTGGGGCAGTTGGCCGGCGGCATGGGCAACGAGATGAACAACCTGCTAGCAGGCATTGGGGGTGGGCTGGAGTTACTGCAACTGCGGCTCCAGGAAGGGCGCCTGGAACGTGTAGAGGAGTACGTGAAGCTTTCTCGTGATTCGGTGCTACGCGCCATGGAGCTGACTCAACGCCTACTCGCTTTCTCTCGTGATCGGCCGTCGGCCCCGAGACCGCTTCATCTCAATCGCCAACTACGCCTAAGCGAGCCACTGCTGCTGAGCGCTCTGGGCCCCGAGATGCACATTGACTGGCAACTGGACGTCGCATCCTGGGTCGTGTCCTTGGACGTTGCGGCATTGGAAAACGCACTGCTGTGCCTGTGCGCCAAAGCGCGCGAGGCATGCCTTGGCAAGGGCACCGTGACAGTTCGGAGCGTCAACGAACGGCTGAGCGTGCCTTTTCCGGATGAAACAGGACTGCCTGCGGGCGACTATGTGGCCGTGCATGTCGCCGATGAAGGTCATGGCATGCCGGCCAGCGACGTGGCCAGGGCTTTCGAACCCTTCTTCACCAGCAAGCCTCCAGGTCGGGGTGCTGGGCTGGGGCTGTCGATGGTCTATGGTTTCGTACGTCAATCGGGTGGCTATGCGTGGATCGAGTCTGCAGTGGGCGATGGGACCAAGGTGAGCATGCTGTTCCCCCGCTGCTTTGAGGCCGTTCACGAAGCGCCCGTCGGCCGCAAAAGCCCGGGTCGGGTGGGGAGCGGCGAGCGTGTATTGCTGGTAGACGATGAATTGAACCTGCGTACGGTGATGCGCGAATATTTGCTTGAATCTGGCTTCGATGTCACCGATGCCGCAGATGCCAATAGCGCTCTGCAGCGCTTTCGCCAGGATGAGCCGTTCGATCTGGTGGTTACCGACATCGGGTTACCCGGCAGCTTCAGTGGCAGGCAAGTGGCCAGGGCCATGCGCATGCTCAAGCCCGAACAAAAAATTCTGTTCATCACAGGCTATGCCCTGCAAGAGATCGAGTCAGACTCCATTCAACAGCCCGGAACGGCACTTCTGCGCAAGCCGTTCCAGCTGGCGCAGCTGGTGGAGCAGGTACTGGAGATGATCGACAACTGATACGGGGCTGCCGTATGCCTAAAGGTCTTTCTGCAGATAAGGATCATCCGGGTTCTGGCGCTCGAGTTCGGCGAGCAGCACCTGCACATTCTGCAACTGCCCGGACTCTTTCCAGTACTCGATCAGCAGGACTCTGGCTTGCCGATTGGCGGGCGTCCTGCTCAGAATGGCTTCCAACTGCCTTTGGGCCGCATCCAGTTGCTCAAGATCATGCAGGGTCTTGGCAAGGCTCAGACGATACTCGGCATTGTCCGGCTCTAGTTCCACCGCCCGTGACAGCGCCAGCAGTGCGTACTCCTGCTGGTCGTGACGAATCAGCCAACGGCCGAGCTCATGCTGCAAGAACGCCGAATCGGGGTTTGCTGCCAGCGCATCGGCCAGCACCTGACGTGAAGCATCCTGCGCCCCTTGGCGCTCAAGCAAGGTCACCTTCAACGCCACGGCATCGAGGTTACTGTCATCGCCTGCCAATGCCCGCTCGATGGCAGCGCCCGCCTTGGCATACTCGTCCTCGTGCAGGTACAGGCGAGCAAGCTGGACCTGAGCATCTACGTCCTGGGGCTGGGCGAGCAGAACCTCTTCCTGCGCTTGAATGGCGTTGTGCATGGCGCGGATGTAAAGGCCCATGCTGTCCGGGGCCACGCCCAGCAGCGCCGTTACGGCGGCAAAACGAACGCTCTGATCGCTGTCTTCGAGCAGGGGGCCAAGTATCACACTCCGCTGAGGCCCAGGCAGCAGACGGCTGATCGCCGCCACGGCGGCGCGGCGTACGATCGCATCGGCATGATTCAGATCTGCCTGGGCAAGCTTGAAGGCTTGCGCAGACGGATAGTTGGGCAGCTCGGCATACAGGGCCGCTCGGCGGATGGCCGGTAGGTCACGGCGCTGCAGCTGTTGGTACAAGACCCGTGCAGCGCCGGGCTGACCGTCATGTGCCTGGCGCAGTGCCTTCACGTAACTGTGCGGGGGCAGGGCTGGCTGTTCAGGCTCCACGTCGCGCCACAGATAGCCGAACAGCGCTGACAGCATCATCAACGCCAGCAGTGCAATCAGGTAGCGGGTACGTCTTGGCATCGGACGGTCCGTGTGTCAGGAGTGGCAAAGCTTGGGCCAGCCTACGGGCAAATGCAACCGGGGCTGGGCACGCGTGTGGCGGGCTGGGCGTGAAACCCCAAGCCTGAGCAAAAAAAGCCCCGCAGAACTGAATCGGCGGGGCAAACGGTCGGTCATGGACCCACCAAAGGAGCCTGTGGGGCTGCTCAGTGCGAACTGGCCACCGTGTCGGGTTGCCAGCCGCCACCGAGTGCCTTGTAGATCGAAACGATTCCTCGATAGAGGTCGACCTCGCCTAGCGCCTGCGCATCTTCCGCACTCAGGCGCTCGCGCTCGGCATCTAGCAGCACCAGATAATCGACTGACCCCTCGCGGTAGCGGATCGACGCCAGGTCGGCCGCCTTGCGGCTGGCTTCGCTCTGACGCATCAGCGACAGCAGGCGCTGCTGGATCTTGTCGTAGTCGCTGAACGCGTTGGCCGACTCTTCCAGCGCCAACAGTACCTGCTGCTCATAATTGGCCAGCGCGCCTTGCGCGTCGGCCTTGGCGCCGCGCAGCCGTGCCCTCACGCTACCCAGGTCAAACGCCGCCCAGGTAATGCTGGGGCCCAACCCCCAGGCGCCCGCTGCCGAGGAGCCGAGCTGAGAGCCGCGCGCTGCGGTGAAGCCCAGGAAACCGCTCAGGCTCACCCGGGGAAACAGATCTGCCGTCGCCACCCCGACGTTGGCGGTGGCTGCGGCAAGCTGGCGCTCGGCGCTGCGGATGTCCGGACGGCGGCGCAGCAGTTCACCCGGATCGCCCACAGGCAGGGCCTTGGCGATGGCGGGCAGGGCCTTGGGCGAAAGGTCCACACCGATTGCGTCAGGCCGACGGCCCAGCAAGGTGGCGATGCGATGCCGCGACCTGGCCTGTTGAGCCTGCAACTGCGGCACACTGGCTTCAACCCCTGCCAGGCGCGCGTCGGCCCGCACCACGTCCAGTTCATTACCCACCCCGGCATCGCGCAACGTTTCAGTGATGGTACGTGACTGTTGCTGCGTCTTGAGGTTCGCCAAGGCAATGTGTTCACGCAGTTGTGCGCCGCGCAGCTGGCCATAAGCGTCGACCAGCTCGGCGATGAGACTGACCTGAAGTTGCTGAAGGTCGGCCGCCGCTGCCGCTTCCTGAGCCTGGCTGGCTTCGATCTGGCGGGAAATTCGCCCGAACAGGTCGACTTCCCATGCCATATCCAAGCCCAAGTCATAGCGCTCGGCATTGACTCGGTGGTCGGTCTGGCCAGGCACTTGGCCTTTACCCACTTCACTGCTGGCACGGCTTGTCACGACCGGGAACTGATCGTTTTCGGCATCGTCCCGTATTGCCCTGGCGGACTTAAGCCGTGCGAAAGCGACCCGTAGATCTCGGTTGCCCTCCAACGAGGCCTGCACCAGTTGGTTCAGGGTAGGGTCGTCGAACTGTTTCCACCACAGGCTTTCGAAATGGGTGCGGTCATAGGCCTTGGCTTGGGCGTCGACCTCCAGCTGGGCTGGAGCAGTGGCCGGAGCCTGGTAATCAGGTCCCACCGCGCAAGCCGCCAGGGCCAGGCTGAGCAGGCTCGGTGTCAGGTGTTTGAACAGGTTCATGCAGGGTTCTCCAGCGGATGGACGCGCTCGGCCTTGCGGGCCTGACGGCGCTCGACAAAACGGCGGATCAGGAAGAAGAACACTGGCGTCAGGAACAGGCCGAACACCGTGACACCGATCATTCCGGAGAACACCGCCACGCCCATGGCATGTCGCATCTCCGAGCCCGCGCCCGAGCTGAACACCAGTGGTACGACACCCATGATGAACGCGATGGACGTCATCAGGATGGGGCGCAAGCGCAGACGGCAGGCTTCGAGCACCGCAGCCAAGGGGTCGAGGCCTTTGGCCTGCTCGTCCTTGGCGAACTCGACGATCAGGATGGCGTTCTTGCAGGCAAGCCCCACCAGGACGATGAGCCCGATCTGGGTGAAGATGTTGTTGTCGCCTCCCGAGACAATGACCCCGGTGATGGCCGAGAGCAGCGTCATCGGCACGATCAGGATCACGGCCAAGGGCAGGCTCCAGCTCTCGTACTGGGCGGCCAGTACCAGGAACGCCAACAGCACGCACAGCGGGAACACGAACAGCGCAGTGTTGCCCGAGAGGATCTGCTGGTAGGTCAGGTCCGTCCACTCGAAAGTCATGCCGTTGGGCAGTTCCTGCTTCAGAAGTTTCTCGATGGCCGCTTCTGCCTGGCCTGAGCTGTATCCAGGCGCCGCTGCGCCATTGATTTCCGCGGTGATGAAGCCGTTATAGTGCATCACGCGGTCGGGCCCGGAAGTGTCGGTGACCTTGAGGAACGTGGCCAGTGGGATCATCTCGCCCCGGTTGTTGCGCACCTTCAGTTGGCCGATCTGCTCGGCGTCGAGTCGGAACTGCTGCTCGGCCTGCACGTTGACCTGGTAGGTACGTCCGAACCGGTTGAAGTCGTTGGTGTACAGCGACCCCAGGTACACCTGCAGGGTGTCGAAGATATCGTTGATGGCCACGCCGTGGGTCTTGGCTTTCTCGCGATCAATGGCCGCGTCGACCTGCGGCACATTGACCTGGTAGCTGGTGAACAGGCCCGCGAGCTCTGGCACCTCATGGCTCTTGGCAATGATGTTCTGGGTTTCCTTGTACAGCGCTTCGTAACCCAGGTTGCCACGGTCCTCAATCTGCAGGCGGAAGCCACCGATGGTACCCAGACCCTGCACGGGCGGCGGCGGGAAGATCGCGATGTAGGCGTCCTGAATGTCCGCGAACTGGGCGTTCAACGCCGCGGCGATGGCAGCTGCCGACTGGCTGGGGTCCTTGCGTTCGTCGAAGGGCTTGAGGGGAGTGAACACGATGCCGCTGTTGGGGCTGTTGGTGAAGCCGTTGATCGAAAGGCCCGGGAACGCGACAGAGTCCGCCACGCCCGGTTGCTTGAGGGCAATCTCGCTCATGCGCTTGATTACCGCTTCGGTGCGGTCAAGGCTGGCGGCATCTGGCAGCTGGGCGAAAGCCACCAGGTATTGCTTGTCCTGGGCAGGTACGAAACCCGTTGGCGTGGAGGAGAACCCCAGGTAGGTCAGGCCCATCAAACCGGCATAGACGAACAAGGCGATACCACTGGAGCGGATCACTCGGCGAACACCGCCTACGTAGCGATGGCTGGCGCGGTCGAAGAAGCGGTTGAACGGGGCAAAAAGCCAGCGGCCCAGCAACTTGTCCAGCAGCCGCGAGAACGTGTCCCGGGGTGCATGGTGGTCTTTGAGCAACACCGCTGCCAAGGCAGGGGACAGTGTCAGCGAGTTGAACGCCGAAATCACCGTAGAGATCGCAATGGTCAGGGCAAACTGCTTGTAGAACTGCCCGGTCAGCCCCGAGATGAACGCTGCAGGGACGAACACCGCGCACAACACCAAGGCGGTGGCGATAATCGGGCCTGTCACCTCGCTCATGGCTTTTTGCGTGGCCTCGAGCGGTTTGAGGCCCAGCCCGATGTTGCGCTCGACGTTTTCCACCACCACGATGGCGTCATCGACCACGATGCCGATTGCCAACACTAATCCGAACAAGGAAAGGGCGTTGAGCGAGAAGCCGAACAGGTGCATCACGGCAAAGGTGCCGATCAGCGATACCGGCACGGCCAGCAACGGAATGATCGATGCGCGCCAGGTCTGCAGGAACAGGATGACCACCAGCACGACTAACACCAGTGCTTCGAACAGCGTGTGCACCACCGCCTCGATCGAGCCGCGCACGAACACGGTGGGGTCGTAGACGATGCTGTAGTCCATGCCTTCGGGGAAGTCTTTCTTCAATTCCGCCATCTTCGCGCGCACTTCATCGGAGATCTCGATGGCGTTCGAGCCTGGGCGCTGGAAGATCGGGATGGCCACGGCGGGCTGGTTGTTTAGCAGCGAGCGCAGGGCGTACTGGCTGGAGCCCAGTTCGACGCGAGCGATATCCTTCAGGCGCGTGATTTCACCGTCCGCGCCGGCCCGGATGATGATGTTCTCGAATTCTTCCTCATTGACCAGGCGACCCTGGGTGTTGATCGAGAGCTGGAAGCTGGTGGAGCCTGGTGCGGGCGGAGCGCCCAGCTGTCCCGCAGCCACCTGGCGGTTCTGCTCGCGAATCGCGGTAACCACATCGGTGGCCGTCAGGTTGCGCGAGGCGGTCTTGTTAGGGTCCAGCCACACGCGCAAGGAATAGTCGCCCATGCCAAACAGTTGCACATCACCCACACCGCCCAGCCGCGCCAGCTCGTCCTTGATGTTCAAGATGGCGTAGTTGGACAGGTAGAGCATGTCATAGCGGTTGTCCGGTGAGGTCAGGTGCACGACCATGGTCAGGTCGGGCGAGGCCTTGTCCACCGTGATACCGATACGGGTCACTTCCTCGGGCAGCTTGGGCTGCGTGCGGGTCACACGGTTCTGCACCTGTACCTGGGCATTGTCCAGATCGGTCCCCAGGGCGAAGGTGATGGTCAGGGTCAGCTTGCCATCGGCGGTGGACTGCGAAGACATGTAGAGCATGTTCTCGACCCCGGTGATGGCTTGCTCCAGGGGCGCGGCGACGGTTTCGCCGATGACCTTGGGGTTGGCACCCGGGAAGTTGGCGCGCACGACGACCGTGGGCGGTACGACTTCGGGGTATTCGCTAATGGGCAACTGGAACAGCGATATGGAGCCGGCGATCAGCAGCACCAGTGACAGCACCGCCGCGAAGATGGGCCGGGTGATGAAGAATTTGGAGAAGTTCATCGGTGGGGTTCCTCAACCGCGCGGCGCAGGGGCGCTGGCGCCCTGGTTGGTGGTGCCGGCCACTTTGGCCGTGCCGGTGCTCGCTTCCAGCGCCTGACGTTGCTGGGCGAGTGCGGCCAGTGTCTGCTCACTGGCCATGGGCGCTTCTTCAGGAGTGACCTGAGAGCCCGGGCGCACGCGCTGCAGGCCCCTGACGACGATGCGATCGTCCTTGGCTAGCCCGCTGCGCACGATGCGCAAGCCCTCGAGCTTTGGCCCCAGCTCGACAGCGCGGTAGGCCGCCTTGTTGTCCTTGTCCATGACCAGCACGAACTTCTTGCCCAGATCGGTGCCCACCGCTTCATCGTTGATCAGCACAGCATCGTACTGTGCGCTGCCGACCAGTTTCAGGCGTGCATACAGGCCAGGGGTGAATTCACCGCGCTTGTTGTCGAACACGGCCCGGCCACGAATGGTGCCGGTGCGTGGGTTGACCTGGTTGTCGACGAAGTTCATCTGCCCTAGATGCGGGTTGCCAGTCTCGTTGGTCAGGCCCAGGTAGACCGGTGTGCTTTGCCCGCGCTGGCCTTGGCGGGCCAGCTGCGTGTACTTGAGGTAAACGCGTTCGTCAGCATCGAAATAGGCGTACACCTTGTCGGTGGAGACCACGCTGGTCAGAGGCGTGACGTCGGCAGTGACGATGTTGCCGGCGGTGAACTGCGCGCGGCTCACGCGGCCGTTGATAGGGGAGGTGACCCGGGTGAAGCTCAGGTTCAGACGTGCCAGGTCAAGTTGCGCCTGGATGGCATCTACGCCGGCGCGTGCTTCGGCCGCAGCGCTGTTGCGTGATTCTGCCAGTTCGGCGGAGATGGCATTGCTGTCTCGTAGCCGCTCGCCCCGGCGGGCTTCGTTGGCGCTTCGGATGGCACTGGCCTTGGCTTGTTGCAGCTGGGCCTCAAGGCGGCGGACCTCGGCCTGGAACGGCCGTGGGTCGATCTGGAACAGCAGGTCACCTTTGCGCACCTGGGCGCCTTCGGTGAACGCCACCTGGTCGATCTGACCCGAGACACGGGGGCGCACCTCGACGGTTTCCGGCGCTTCCAGGCGCCCGGTGAACTCGTCCCATTCGTTGATCGGCTGCTCGATCACCTTGGCCACGGTGACCTTTGGAGCCGCCGGGGCCTGCGCGGCATCGGGGGTTTTGCTGCAAGCGCCGAGCGCTACCACTGCAAGGGCTGCAAGTGGGACGCCGAAAGGTTTGAGTGACTGCTCCATGGAGAACTCCGCCAATATATTAGGAATGGGCGGAGTGTGAGTGTGTTGCGCGCGGGGAACGAATCGAATGGGCTGAAGGTTAATATCATGGCGAATGATATGAACCCGTCGCTTATCGCCTTCTGGCGATACGGCAGCTGCATGGGGCGCTACAGGCGCCCCCAACAGCTCAGGGCTGGCTTGCACCCTTGCCGGTTGTGCCTTCCGAGCCAGTGCCGTCCATGCCTGGTAAATCCTGGTTGTCGTTCAGCTGGGCTGGCGGGCTGTCTGGATCGTTGCCCTGTAGCCTTGGATCCGTATCACGGGGCATAGGCTTTTCAATCGGGTTGAGCGTGCTGTCTGCGCCTGGCTTGGGTGCCTGGTTGTGTGGGTCATCCGGGTAAGTAGGCCCGGTCCCGGCAGCGAGGGCCAGGGGTGAGGCGAGCAGGGCAAGCAGCAGGATGCTGGGGCGATTCATGGCAATCTCCTTAGCGACGGGCAGGGCAGGTTCGTAACCTTTTGGCCTTGCCCGGCAGTTCAAAGTGCCAGCACCCCGATCAACGGTCACACCACCAACGACAGCGCCATGATGAACACGATGCCGACCACTGATAGCAGGGTCTCCATCATGCTCCAGGTTTTGAAGGTCTCGGCCACGGTCATGTTGAAGTACTGCTTGACCAGCCAGAACCCGGCATCGTTGACATGGGACAGAATCAGCGACCCGGCACCGGTCGCCAGCACCAGCAGTTCACGGTTCACCCCAGGTACCAGGTCGATCACAGGTGCCACGATCCCTGCGCCGGTAATGGTCGCCACGGTGGCAGACCCCGTGGCGATTCGAATGACCGCAGCGACCAACCAGGCTAGCAGAATCGGCGAGATCTCGGCTTGCACAGCCATTTGCCCGATCACGTTGCCAACGCCAGTATCGACCAGCATTTGCTTGAAGCCGCCGCCGGCGCCAACAATCAGGACAATCGCAGCCGTGGGCGCGAGGCTGTGATCGAGCATCTTCATGATCTGTTGGCGATTGAAACCGCGCGCCGAGCCAAAGGTGTAGAACGCCAGCAGCAAGGCGGCGAGCAATGCAGTGATAGGGTGCCCGATCAGGTCCATCCATTGGCGCACGATGTGCTCGGCAGGCAGCACCACGTCGGCGAAGGTCTTGAGCAGCATCAGTACCACCGGCAGCAACACGGTAATCAAGGTGACGCTGAAGCTCGGCAGGTTGGCCTGGTCCGATTCCTTGGCGATCTGGTCCATCAGCTCCTGGGAAGGGTGCCCGGGGATATAGCGCGAGATGAAGTTGCCGAACAGGGGGCCGGCGATAATGGCTGTGGGCAGGGCCACGATCAGGCCATAGAAGATGGTCTTGCCGATGTCGGCGTGGAAGATGCCGATGGCCAGCAACGGCCCTGGGTGCGGCGGTACCAGGCCGTGCACGACCGATAGGCCTGCCAGCAAGGGGATACCGATCTTGATCAGCGAGACCCCGGAGCGCCGCGCGACGATGAAGACCAGGGGGATGAGCAGGACGAAACCGATCTCGAAGAACAGCGGAATGCCCACCAGAAAGGCAGCGAACATCATCGCCCAATGCACGTTCTTCTTGCCAAAGGCCCTGATCAGGGTTTGAGCGATCTGGTCAGCCCCGCCGGAATCGGCCATCAGCTTGCCCAGCATCGTCCCCAGTGCGAGCACGATGCCGACGAACCCCAGCACGCCTCCGAAGCCGTCCTGGAACGACTTCATGACCTTGGCTACCGGCATGCCAGAGGTCAGGCCAAGGAAACCGGCAGCCAGGGTGAGGGCGACGAAGGGGTGCACCTTGAAATGGGTGATAAGCAGAATCAGCCCGACGATGGTAACCAACGCGTCGAGGAGCAGGAAGGTATCAGTAGCCAGTCCGAACATGGTGTGTAGGCCTCGGTCTTATCGTTGTTTTTGGCGGAGCTTGGTGGGTAAGTCGTTAGTAAGACAGCGCTGTCTTGGCGATGCGAAGTGCGAGCAGGCTCAGGCAGTCTGCGCAACACTGTGCTCGGCGCAGCGCTTGAGCCAGCCGTCTACCGCCTCGGCGAGCGCAACGATCGGCTGGGTGGCATCCAGTGTCAGGGTAAGCGGTTCATCGTAGGGTGGCTCAAGGGCGGCGAACTGGCTCTGGATGAGGCTAGCCGGCATGAAATGCCCTGGTCGCGCCAGAACCCGTTGCCTAGCCTGGTCAGGGGTGAGCTCAAGAAAGACGAACATCAGCCCAGGCATCGCGCAACGCAGCGTGTCGCGGTAGCTGCGCTTGAGTGCGGAACAGGTGAGAATCGGTCGAGTGCCGGCCTGACTTATCGCTTGCATTTCCTCGCCCAGACGGACCAGCCAACCAGCACGGTCAGTGTCATCCAGGGGGATACCGGCGCTCATCTTGTCGATATTGGCCTGCGGGTGAAAAGCGTCACCTTCGATCAGGTGCCCGCCGCTGTAAGCGGCGATGGCCGATGCGATGCAGCTCTTGCCGCAGCCGGCCACACCCATGACCACGATGGCGGGCAGTGGGGAATTCATCTGTACCTCCTGCAGGGTGGGACAGCGCTGTCTTAAGCTCGGGCAGCGCAGTCTCCCCAGTGTTATTGATCTTGTGCTTACGCAGTATGGACGCCGTGCGGCAATCACCTGAGGGCAACGTGCAAACAGCCGTTGCCTACGTCCTGAGACAGCGCTACCTTAGAGGCCGTTCCCAGTCCTTGCAAGTAGTAAAATTACAACATTATGGCCCGCATTGGTTCGCGCACTACTGGTCGTCCCACCCTGGCTGAAGTCGCCAGAATGTCCGGGGTTTCCCCCATAACTGCATCCCGGGCCTTGCGCGGCGTCACGACCGTGGCCCCGGAACTCGCTGCCAAGGTCATGGCTGCGGCCACGACCCTTGGCTACGTGGCCAATCCCGCCGCTCGGGCGTTGGCATCTGCCCGCAGCCACTCGGTCGTGGTGCTCATACCGTCACTGTCCAACCAGTTGTTCATCGACACCCTCGAAGCCATCCATGATGTGATGCGCCCACGAGCGCTGGAGGTGCTGATCGGCAACTACCATTACGATACCGCCGAGGAAGAAAACCTCATCCGCAACTATCTGGCCTATCAGCCATGTGGGATGCTGCTGACGGGTTTCGAACGCACTGACGCTTCACGTCAGATGCTCGCGGCCAGTGGCGTCCCCTGCGTTCACATGATGGAACTGGATGGGGATGCCGACGCGTTGGCGGTAGGCTTTTCCCAGCACCAAGCGGGCCGGGCCGCGGCTCAACACCTGATCGAACGTGGTTGCACACGGCCTGGATTCATTGCGGCACAGCTCGATCCCCGGGTCATGCAGCGGGCCGAGGGCTTTCGTCAGGCGTTGGCCGAAGCTGGGTTGCACGCGGCCGAGCGAGAGGTCCTGACCCCAGCACCGTCGTCCATCGCACTCGGCGGTGAGCTGTTCAGCCGCCTGATCAGGCAGGCGCCGGCAGTGGACGGTATCTTCTTTTGCAATGATGACCTCGCCCAGGGCGCTGTGCTTCAAGCGCTGCGCCAGGGCATCAATGTCCCGCAGCAGGTTGCCATGGTTGGCTTCAACGATCTGCCGGCTTCGGCGCACATGGTGCCCAGGCTTACTTCCATTCGCACGCCAAGGGCTGCGGTGGGGCGGGTCGCCGCCCAGGCATTGTTGACGCTGCTCGATGGCAAAGCCGTCACGCCAGCCCGGCAGGACCTGGGGTTTGAGTTGATGGTGCGAGAAAGCTCCTGAGATTCAACACCCAAGTGATGCGACCGCTTCAGTTCCGCTCTGGTGGTTTGGGCATGGTCTCCAAGGTGGCAATCAGGTCTTGCAGCAGCACTTGCAGGGTGCCCTGGAGTACGCGACGCAAGTCGTCTACAGGACCACCTGCTGCAAGCGCCTGCTCGAGCGCTTCGCAGTCGGCAACCAGGTGACGTACCTTGAGCATTTTGGCCCCACCCTTGATACGGTGAGCCAACGCCTTGAGTGCGCCATCCGAGGCTCGCCCGTCAAGCGTACGCAGCGTTGCAAGGTCTTCGGCCACGCTTTGCGACAACTGCTCGATCAGATGCCGGATCAAATCGTCGTCGTCGCGGGTCAAGTGACGTAATTCGGCCAGGTTCAAGCCAACGGGCCGGGCAGGTGCAGGGGCTGCTTGCGGCTTGCCAGCCAACTGGGGCAGGTGTGCTTTGAGGCCGTGCAGGCCGATAGGCTTGAACAGGCAGTCATTCATTCCGCTGGCCAGGCATCGCTCCCGCTCCTCGGCCTGGGCATTGGCGGTCACCCCTAGAATCGTTACGGGCGACAATCCTTGCCGGCGTTCTTGAGCACGGATACGGCGAGCCAGTTCGTGACCGTCCATCACAGGCATGCTGCAGTCGGTGATCACCACGTCAAAGTGCGCTTCACGCCACAGTTGCAGCGCGATTTCGCCGTTCTGCGCCTGGGTCACCTGATGCCCCAGTGCGCGCAACTGGCGGTCAAGCAACAGCAGGTTAGCCGGATAGTCGTCCACGACCAGAACGTTCATCGTGCAAACGTCAAGGTCCGTGGCTGAGTCCTGCTTGTCGGCACTGAGCTCAGGGGCGCACTGGGGCAGGGCCATCACGATCTGTACCTTGGTGCCCACGCCTTCGACACTTTGCAGCGTCAGCGTACCGCCCATGAGCTCGGCAAGAGCCCGGCTAATGACAAGACCCAGCCCGGTACCCTGGCGCGCACGGGGCCCGTCGACCTGAACGAATGCATTGAACAGACGCGCCTGGTCCGCAGGACTTATGCCAATACCCGAGTCGCGGACACAAAGCTCGACGCACTGGCGTTCTCCTTGCAACGACGTGTGCATCGAGGTGTGGACTTCACCACGGTCGGTGAACTTGATCGCATTGCTGATCAGGTTCGACAGCACCTGCTTCAGGCGCGCAGCATCTACCTGAACCCACACAGGTTCGGTGGGTAGGTCACAGGCAAGCTCAAGGCCCTTGGCCCTCGCATTGCCCTCGAAGACGCGAACGGTAGCGCGCACCAGGTCCACCAGGTCGGTGGGGGTCGGCTGCAAACTGATGTGGCCTGATTCGATCCTGGAAATATCAAGAATATCGCCTATCAGCGCTAGCAGACCCAGTGCTGACTCATGCGCGGTCTCGAGCATGTGGGTATCGCATCGACCGTCGCGACTGTCCTCGAGCGCCAATTCCAACAAGCCGATCACGGCATTCATGGGGGTGCGTATCTCGTGGCTCATGGTGGTCAGGAACGTGCTTTTCATGAGGCTGGCCTGCTCGGCTTCATCCTTGGCATGGCGAAGCTGCTCCAGCAAGCCACGACTCAGCGCCAGTTGTGTCTGCAGGGCGCGCTCGGCTTCGACTCGCTTCTGGATCAGTTTGCGCAGGTAGCTGTTCCAGAAGACGACACCTGCGATCAGCAACGCCGCAAGGACCAACACCTGTAGTGCCAGTTCTCGGTAGTTGCGCCATGGGCTGTCGCTGACCACGGTGCTGGTCCTCCAGCGATTGATCAATTGCTCGAGTTCTTCGGGCGCTATGCTCAGTAAGGCTTTGTCCAGGATCGATTGCAATTGTGGCTGATCGGCCGCGACGGCAAACGCCGCAACGGCCGGATCTTCGTCAAGAATGCTTGCGATCTGAAGTCGGTTCTTGAAGACGTGACTGATGTAGTAAGCCGCATTGATATGGCTGCTCAAAGCGGCATCGGCACTGCGATTGACCACAGCCTCCATCAGGTCCAGGGGGTTGTCGACTTCGACAAGCCGGGCCTGGGGGTAGCGCTGTTGCAGCATGGCGCGCTGCGGAGAGCTGCGAATCAACGCGATTCGTTGCGGTTCAAAGCGCTGGCTACCGGCCTGCAACGGGTAATCGGCGCGGGTAACGAGCACACGCGGGCTGATCAGGTAGGGCCGTGTAAAGCGCACGTGCTTGGACCGTTCGGCGCCGTAACCCAACGCGCCGATCATCATTGCGTCGCCTTGGCCCAGGCGGTCGATCATGGACTGGGCGGACTCGGCTTGCCTGATATGAAATTGCAGCCCGGTCCTCAGGGTAATTTGTTTGAGCAGGTCCAGGGTTATGCCACTGGGCCGCTGCTGGTCATCGTAGAACGTCAAGGGCGCCAAGGCCGGATTGATCAACACGTCTACGACCGGGTGAGCCGTGATCCAGGCTTGCTCCTCGTCGGTCAGTACACTCAGGTGGCGCTGTAACAAAAGACTGGTGTTGCTGTTGCTCCAGCGCTTGAGAATGGCCAGGCGCTCGCTTTCGCCAATCCGGCGCAGTGCTTTGTCGAGCAGTTGACGCAGTGCATCGTTATCGCGTGCCACTGCAAAGGCAAACGCCTCAGGAACAATCGGTGAGAAGTGATCGATCCGCAGTGCGCCTTTGAATGTCTTGCCAATCAGATAGTCCGTGCTGATAGCATCGCCCAGGTAGGCGTCGGCTTCGCCCATTGCCACGGCGGCCAGACCCGCCTGGGTAGAGCGATACAAAATCAGTTGCGCTGCCGGATAAAGGGCGCGGGCACGATTGGCCGGCAGATAATGGTCAACCATGGCCAGACGCAGCCCTGCAAGGTCGTGGGCAGGTGCAAGGCGCTGGCCTTCCCGGGTCACGATCACCGGCAGGTCATCGGCATACGCTGTAGTCAAGCTCAACCCGGCGTCTGCAGCCTCAAAGCTGTTGGAGCTGCCCAGCACGTCCACACGTCCTTCATGCAGCGCCTCTATGGCCTGATAGCGGCTATCGAAACGTTTGACTTCAACGGCTATACCCAACAAATCTGCAATGATGCCGACGTAATCTGCCGTCAGGCCTTCGTAGTCATTGGGACTGACATTGATATCGAATGGCGGATAGTCGGGCCGGGAAGTGCCCAACACCAAGCGCTTGCGGGCGTCCAGCCACTGGCGCTCGGCCGTTTGCAGCTTCAAAGGCTGCGTGGCACTTACTGAACGGGCCAGCAAACTGCGCGTCTCGCTGGCCAGCGACTGCGCGACGGCGCACGCCAGCACCATCAGCAGGACGGTGCTCGCCAGCACGCGTTTGATCGTCATGCGCCGCTCAGTAGACGTGGTTACGCTTGGCGAGATCGACCATCTCAACCAGTGACTCGGTCTTGAGTTTTTCCATGATCCGGCCGCGGTAGGTGCTGATGGTTTTGGCGCTGAGGTTCATGCAGCTGCCGATGTTCTTGTTGCTTTCTCCACGTGTCAGGCGCCTGAGGACTTCCATTTCGCGGTTGGAAAGGCTCGCCAAGCGCACCGGCTCGCTTTCCAGCGAATTGCTGTTGACCGACATCTGCGGGAACGTCGAATAGCCTTTTACCAGGGCCTTGAGCGCGAACAGCAAGGCTTCGTGATCTTCCTCCTTGGTCACGAATGCGCCGATGCCTGCGTCAAGACAGCGGCGTACATACAAGTCTGTTGCCTGGCCGGTGAGGACCATGATTTTGGGCACCTGATCGAGCGATTGCAGGCGCTTGATGACTTCCATGCCGTCCAGCCCAGGCAAACCGATGTCCAGAATCACCACGTCCGGTTTCAGCTCGCGTGCCATTTGCGCGACTTCACTGCCATTGCCCACTTCTGCGATCACATTGAAACGTTCATGTTCGAGCAGCATGCGCAAAGATAAGCGGACGATGGGGTGGTCCTCCACGATCAGCACGTTGGTCATTAGGAAAACTCCTGTTCAGATGTGGTCCAGCTCCTGAGGTACTCAGGAATACTTCTGTAAGCGGGTTGTCAGAAGCGCAGCACGATACGACCATTACCGAACTTTAGTAATGCCGAGTATATGAGGTGTTGAATTACCCTCAAGGGGCTGTTGAAAATTCCTACAAAAAGGAGGCCGATTCAGCGGCGTTTGGCCTATTGTTGGCCGCCGAACCGTAAGATCAGCTACACGCTGTGTGTACTTTACTTACGCGTGCTGACGATGCAGGGTGCTCAACCAAAGATTTGCCAATCCGCGCGGGTCGAGCTGCAAGCATCCCCTGGCAGTTGGGGCATCGACCTTGCAAACGTTCCTGCGCACACCCTCGGCAAAAGGTGCACTCGAAGGAGCAGATGAAGGCATCGAGGCTGTCACCGGGCAGGGCGGCGTCACAGCACTCGCAGTTGGGGCGCAATTCCAGCATAAGCGTGATTCCTGTCGGGACTGTCTGCACGCAGTGTGTTCCGGACCGGAACTGGCTGGCAAGCTAGACGCGGTAAAGGTGCGCATGCCCCGCACGGTAAAGGGCCGATTCGGCGAATGGCGTGTCGCCCAGTACTCGGCCCACCAGAATCAACGCGGTGCGGCGATAACCTTTGACAGTGGCGCGCTCGACGATGTCGTCCAGTGTGCCTCGCACCCAATTCTGGTCCGGCCAAGTGGCGCGGTAGACCACGGCAACGGGGCAGTCGCCACCGTAGTGCGGCAGTAGCTGTTCGACGATGCGTGCCAGGTGCTTCACCCCCAGGTGAATGGCTAGCGTCGTGCCATGGCGCGCAAGCGCCTCCAGCTGCTCGCCGGCTGGCATGGGCGAGCTGTCTGCGAAGCGGGTGAGGATCACGCTCTGGGCGACGTCGGGCAAGGTCAGTTCGCATCCCAGTAACGCGGCGCTGGCAGCCACGGCGGTGACGCCTGGCACAATCTGATAGTCGATGCCAAGACGCTGCAGATGGCGGATCTGTTCACCGATGGCGCCATAAAGGCTCGGATCACCGCTGTGCACACGCGCGACATCCTTGCCCTGCGCATGGGCGCACTCGATGGCGTCGATGATCTGCTCGAGGTGCAGTTCTGCGCTGTTGATCAGGGTATCGGCGCAGTGGCCTTCCAGAACGGCAAGGGGGACCAGAGAGCCGGCATAGATGATGACAGGGCAGGTGCGAATCAGGCGCTGCCCCTTGACCGTGATCAGCTCGGGGTCGCCGGGGCCTGCGCCGATGAAGTAAACCGTCATGGTATTCCTGAATGATTGACAAAGGTGAGCGGGATCAGTGAGCGATGGCCAGGGTCGCAGGGCCCAGCGTTCGACGCGTGACCAGCAGTTGCGGGTCGCCATTGTACTGGTCAGCCATGGCCAGCGCTGCACTCTCTGCCACGCCCCAGCACCCGCTGTGCGCATAGGCGACGGCTGAGCGATGGCTCAGATGCGTTTCGAAGCGATTCAAGTGCGGTGCAGGGTAGAACACCAAGGGCAGCGCCAGGTGGCTGGCCAGTGCATGCAGCCCTGGCTCGTGCGCCTTGAGATCGATGCTGGCGATACCGTGAAGGTGCGTAGTGTCCAGGCCTCGCTGGGCGAGGCCTTGTTCGAGCAAGGTCAACAAGCTGTCCATCGGGCAACCCCTGCGGCAGCCAAACCCTACGTAGAACGGCTTCACTCTGGTCGGCTGAAGCGGCGATACAGCGCTGCGCTGATCAGGCCAAGGGCAAGCCAGAATGCTGCATTGGTGAGCCAGGACGCCAGCTGGAACTGAGTCTCCAGCGCCGCTGGAGCCAAACTCTGGTGCACTTCAGGCTGAGGCGCACCCATCACGTGCGGCAGCAGCAGGACAATGACACCCACCCCCTTCAAGGCCCAGTGGCGGGCAAATACCAGCAGTGCCAGGCCCACGGCCGTGGCACCCGCGGCGCCAGCCCACCAGACCTGGCGTTGCGCCAAGTCCGCCGCAGCGGTGCCCGGCAGCTCCGGCGGCAGCCCGAGCGTGGGCGCCAGGCAGAACACGGCGAAACCGGCCAGGCCCCAGGCAGCACCACTGGCCGTGGTGCGCGGTTGGCGCAGGCTGTACAAGCCAGCCAGTATCAAAGCGAACCCCACCGCCACGACCAGGTTGCCGCCGGTGGTCGAGAGCGTGCGCTGCCAACCCTCTTCGGGTGACCAGGCCTCGTCACTGTGCTCATGGGCAGCCTCGGTATCTTGGGCATGGGCATGGGCATGGGCATGTGCCGGGGCCGATGCCTCGTATGTCTCCGCTTCCAGGATCAGCGGGCTGACCCACAAACTTTGCAGCACGGTCAGCAGCAGTGCCGCCAGCAGTCCGCTGAAGCCCGCCGTACGGGCAATGTGCGTGATCATGGGTGGCACTCAGTGGCAGGGGAAGGCGGCGCTGTGACGGGTGTCATGCGCAGCGTTGTGAACGGCTTCGATGTGCGAGAAACCGGCAAAGTAGACCAGGCACAAGCCCAGCAGGCTGGCGCTTACAGCGACGACAATGCGTTGGCTGAGGGATACGGGGGCAACGATGCTGGTAACGTGCGGGCGGGTTGTGATGGGCATTGGCGCCTTCCTCTGCGTGTTGGGGACGGGCAGGCGCGGCAGCTGCAGGCGATACCCGCAGGAATGCGACAGCGCCCGCCCACCGCGGGATGTTGATGGACGCCAGGCCGGTCTCCGGGCTTGCGAGGAGGAGTGTATCTCCTGGGCAGCGTCACCTTCCCATGCTGAATTTCCTGGCACAGTGGTAAAGACGCCTCACTCGCTTACCGTTGCGGGGGCAGCACCGGAATAGTCAAAGCCTGCCTGACAGGCCTGTGACGCACCGATTTCCCGTTTCACCCTCTTGGGGCACCTGACGCAATGCGATAGAAAAGCACGAGCGCTGCGCTGCGTCAAATGCACAGGCGAGGCGGGCAAGCGCTCGATCATTGCTGAGCGAAGGCGATTAGCCGCTCACCATCGAGCCGATACCGCAGCCACTCGTTCTGCGGTTGCGCCCCCAGTGCGTCATAAAACCCAATGGCCGGCTCGTTCCAATCCAGCACACTCCATTCCAGACGGCCGCAGCCTTGGGCAACCGCCTGCTTGGCAATGTGCCTGAGCAACTGACGTCCGGCGCCATCGCCACGGTCGTTTGGGGTGATGTAGAGGTCTTCCAGGTAGATGCCATTGCGCCCAAGCCAGGTCGAGTAACTGTAGAAGTAAATGGCAAAACCAATCGCACGGCCCTCACGTTCGGCCATCAGGCAATGAACGGTGCTGCCTGCGTCGAACAGGCTGCGCTCGATGTCCTGGGGAGTGGCCAGCACTTCGTCGCGGGCGCGCTCGTACTCGGCCAATTCGGTAATGAAATCCAGAATCTGTTGGGCGTCAGTGCGTAGGGCAGGGCGAATTACAAGACTCATCGAGCGCTTATCCTTTATCGGCTGCGAGTGGTACAGCTATGTGTATCTGCAAAATTCTCTGTATCTGTACTGCAAGGGTGAAGCGTGCACTGGGCTAGTGTGAACCCTTTCCTGAACCCAGTGGAATACCCGTCATGCTTGCCTCGCTCGACCTGCTGATCGCCTTCGTCCTGTTCGCATTCGTTTCTTCCATCACTCCTGGGCCCAACAACACCATGCTATTGGCTTCGGGCGTGAATTTCGGTGTGCGCCGCTCGGTGCCACATGCGCTGGGCGTCAGCGTAGGGTTCATGGTCATGGTGCTTGCCGTCGGCCTGGGCCTGGGAGAGGTGTTCAAGGCCTGGCCTGCGCTCTACACCGTACTGCGCTATGCCGGAGCGGGCTATCTGCTTTACCTGGCTTGGAAAATCGCCACCTCAGGGCCGGTTGGCACCGCTTCTACGGCAGAGCCCAAGCCTATTGGCTTCTGGGCCGCGGCTGCTTTCCAATGGGTCAACCCGAAGGCCTGGGTCATGGCCATCGGCGCAATAACGACCTATACCCCGGCGCAAGGCTACGTCGCTAACGTGGTGGTCATCTCCGCCTTGTTCGCTTTGGTGAACCTACCCAGCGTGGGGGTATGGGTCATGTTCGGCAGTGCGCTGCGCGGTCTGCTGCAGAACCCGCGCTGGCTGATGCTGTTCAATGTCCTGATGGCTGCACTGCTGGTCATTTCTCTCTACCCGCTGCTGTTTGTAGAATCGGCGTTTCACCCTTGATGCAGAAGGCAGCGCCCATCATGCAACTGATACCGTGGTCCCACGACTGTAGCGAAGGGTTCACCCTGCGCGGCTGGCGCAGCGAGCCTACAGGGCGACCTCTGCTGCACGTTCTGCACGGCAACGGGTTCTGCTCGCTGGCCTATCAACCGTTGCTGATGCACCTGGGCCAGCACTTCGATCTTTGGCTCAGCGACGTCCAGGGGCACGGGGACAGTGACCACGGCGGCCCATTCCGTGGCTGGAACCGCACGGCAGCGCTGGCCGCCGAAGCCTTCAGCGCACACGTGGCTGAGTATGGCAACGTACCCCGGCTTGCCATCGGTCATAGCTTCGGTGGAGTGCTCACCGGGTTGCTGCTGGCCAATGAGCCGCAGCTGTTCGAGCGCGCGGTGCTACTCGACCCGGTGATCTTCAGCCGGCGCATGCTGTTTTCGATGAAGCTGGCCGCCTGCTTCGGGTTGAATCGGCACCATGCGCTGGCGCGCAAAACGGCCGGCAGGCGCAGCACCTGGCCGGACCGCCCCTCAGCCATGACTTCCTTGCAAGGGCGGGGCATTTTCAAAGGCTGGACCGACGCGGCATTGCAGGCCTACGTGGCGCACGCGATCGCCGAAGGCGAAGGGGGTGTAATACTCAAGTGCCGTCCAAGCCGCGAAGTGGACATTTTCAGTAGCTATCCGTCCCACCTGTGGTCGAGCCTGGCGCGTATCAGCGTGCCGACGCGTGTGGTGTACGGCAGCCAGACCTACCCTTATGTACAGGCCTCGGCGATACGGCTGGCAGCGCTCAACCCTCATGTCAGTGCGCAGCAGGTCGCTGGCGGACACTGTTTCATGCAGGAAAATCCTGAGGCTGCGGCGCAGGAGGTGCTGGCTTTCCTCCGATCCAGCGTCCTACCCATAGAACACGCTGGGCCGTTCCAGGTAGCTAGCCCGTGAGTCGATGCAACGTTATCGTGGCACCCGCACGTTGAGGAGCGCACGATGAAGACAATTTTGAATACCCATTCCAACCCTGCCGGGCACTGGGTCGGCGATGGCTTTCCGGTCCGCAGCCTGTTCACCTATGACGACGACGTCAGTCGCACCAGCCCGTTTCTGCTTCTCGATTACGCCGGCCCCCACACCTTTGCCTCCACCTCGGCGCGCCGCGGGGTCGGATCTCACCCACACCGGGGTTTCGAGACGGTCACGATCGTGTACCAGGGCGAACTCGAGCACCGCGACTCCACTGGCGCTGGCGGGGTCATAGGACCGGGTGACGTTCAGTGGATGACCGCTGCAGACGGCATCGTTCATGAAGAGTTTCATTCACGTGGGTTCGCCCGCAGCGGCGGCGTGCTGGAGTCGGTGCAACTATGGGTGAACCTTCCGGCCCGGTTCAAGCGCGCGCCGGCCGGCTATCAGACTCTGGCCAGCGCCGATATCCCCACGGTGGACTTGGGTGCGGGCGTGGGCAGCCTGCGTGTGATCGCAGGAGAGTATCAAGGCGCGAGCGGCCCGGCTCGCACTTTCACGCCAATGGACGTGTGGGACCTGAACCTTGAGGCCGGCGCCATACTGGTGCTGCCCGTCCCGGCAGGCCGCACGGCTGCAGTGGTGAGCCTCCAAGGCGGTGTGCGGCTGAACCAGGTCTGTGAGGCTGGCCCGTGCTCGGTGACGATATTGGCCCGTGACGGCGCCGACGTGCTGCTTGAAGCCCCGCAGGACGCTCGTGTGCTGGTGCTGAGCGGCGAGCCTATCGACGAGCCGGTGGTGGCATATGGCCCCTTCGTGATGAACACGCGGGATGAAATCATCGAGTCCATCGAAGGGTTCAAGTCAGGGAAGTTTGGCCGGATGCCCTGAACGCGCACCGTCCAAGGGCGCTAACCACCACCCGTCGCACCGATTCGATACGGCTCGAACTACCCAGCACTCGGCGTGTTCTTCAACTAAGGTGCAGATGGAACCCAGCACTTCGATACCGCATCGTTGCATGCGCCCCGACAGGTTCCTCTTCCTGTGATCCTGTGCCTGACACCCAGGCCTATTCACCCACAGCTAATCCAAAGAGGGCTCTGCCATGTCTCTGATAGGCGTATCGACACTGGAACTGCGACAGATGATCGAGCAGGCCTGCTTGCCAGATCGGTGTGAAATCAGCTGCGCCGACGGCGCACACCTGACCATCCGCCTTGGAAATGGTCAGGATCTGACACAAGCCGTCACGCTTTGTGATGTCCCGCTCAGCAGCCTCAACAGCAGCAGGGACCTGGTCAATCTGGTCGGCCAATTACACGCAATGCGCGACGGCGCTCCCGTGTACTCGAAGAAGTTGGCCTGACAGCGCGGCGCAACCGACGCTTCTAACCGCCCGTCACTGCAGTTCGAGCAGAAGGTTGAGCCCACCGTCGCCGCACTTGCCCTGGTCTCTGACAACGCCATGGTAACTGCGTCCGTCCCAGATGAATGCGACACTGTGCGCTCGGTGCACCTTATTGGGCAGGGGCGGGCAGATGTGCAGGCGCAGTGCAGGCCGCCCTTGAAGGTTGAGCGGTGCGAGCTGGCACTGGCACTCGACACTTTGCGCCACGGGTCCGAACAGGGTATCGCGGACGTAGTCAAGTTGTACCGATGCATTAGGAGCGCGGCCTGGCATTCTCATGGACGCTGCTCTCTGACCGTGGTACGTGCTGGGGCATGTCGATGTGTCATGACGATCTCCTTTAGGGAAGAAACGTGAGGAGGCTGCAGGCTGCATGGGAGTTCAATCCTGCTTCATGCGTTCAATTCGATTGCGTTGGCGTTCAGGCGCCTGCCTTGCGAAACGTCAGGTTGATGCGGCGCGGGCCCATGCGCGGATGCACGCCAGGCTTGATGGGCAGTACACCATGAAAGCGTAGACGGTCTTCACCCCCCCACACCAGCACATCGCCATGATTCAAGGCAATACGCTGGGTTCTGTCTGAACGTTGCAATCCACCCATCAGGAATACGGCAGGCAAACCCAACGAGAGGGACACGATGGGTTGGCTGAAATCCTTTTCGTCGCGGTCCTGATGCAGGCTCAGGCGGATACCTGGCTGGTAATGATTGATCAGGCACGCATCCGGTACGAAGCCCTCGAACCCTGCACGCGCAGCGCACTGCGTGGCCAAGGTCAGCAGTACAGGCGGCAGCGCCGGCCAGGGTCTACCCGACAGCGGGTCCACGGGGCTGTATCGGTAACCGCGTTCGTCACTGATCCAACCCAGTGCGCCGCAGTTGGTCAGGCCCACGGCCATGTTCAAACCGCCAGGGGTACGCATGTGCCGCCAGGGCGCGCAACGCAGTATCGGGCGAAGCGCATCCAGCACGTGCTCGACATCTTCCAGCGCGACGCCTGGCAACAGTACTGTGCAGGGTGCCAGGTGCTGCGGTTGGGCCCCGAACAGGTCCAGATCGGATTGAATCATCAGTCTGAGTATTCCAGTTGGCCTGTTACCCAGCAGAGGAAAGCTGGAGTTCATGGGTGTTCACTATCGGTGAGCCACCAATTAATTCAAAACGTTTCTGAACGCCATCCGTCTGTTAATGGTCTTCATCGTGCCGTGGCCGCGGTAGCCGATTGATGATGAGGATTACACATGTCTGAGCACGTACCGGACAACCCCCGCAGGGACTTCCTGCGCAAGACCCTGACCTTGATACCAGTGGTAACGGTGGCCAGTACCGGCATTGGCCTGGGCAGTGCCACCGCACTGGCCGAGCCGGTACGCCAGCCCGACCAGCCCGAATCCAAGCCCGCTGCCACTGCCTACCATCCTGCGTTCTTCACCCCAGAGGAGTTCGCTTTTGTCCAAGCAGCGGTCAGCCGTCTCATTCCAGCCGACGAGCTAGGGCCTGGGGCCCTCGAGGCCGGCGCTGCGCAGTATATCGACCGCCAGATGGGCACTGCTTACGCCAGTGGCGGGCTGTGGTACATGCAAGGTCCGTTCAAGGCCGATGCGGCGCCAGAGCTTGGCTATCAATTGCAACTGACCCCGCAACAAATTTATCGCCTAGGTATCGCGGGTGTTCACCAATGGTGCCTGGCCAACGGTAACAAAGCCTTCCACGCGCGCAGCCCCGAGCAGCAGGACAAGGTGCTGGCGCAGCTGGAATCTGGCGAGCTGACTTTGCAGGACGTGCCGGCCAAGGCATTTTTCAGCCTGCTGCTGCAAAACACGCGCGAAGGCTTTTTCTGCGATCCGGTGCATGGCGGCAACCAGGGCATGGTCGGCTGGAAGCTGATCGGCTTTCCCGGCGCGCGGGCCGACTTCATGGATTGGGCCGAGCGCAACGAGCGCTACCCGTTCCCCCCCGTATCCATTCGCGGCGAGAGGGCCTGAGCCATGGCCAATGCATTGAAGAAGGTGGACGCCGTGATCGTCGGCTTTGGCTGGACGGGGGCCATCATGGCCAAGGAGCTGACCGAGGCCGGCCTGCACGTGGTTGCGCTGGAGCGCGGGCCCATGCAGGACACGTACCCTGACGGCAGTTATCCGCAAGTCATCGACGAGCTGACCTACAGCGTGCGCAAGAAACTGTTCGTGGACCTTTCCAAGGAAACGGTGACCATACGCCATACCGTCAACGATGTAGCGCTGCCGTACCGCCAGCTGGGTGCGTTCTTGCCTGGCAAGGGGGTGGGCGGTGCCGGTTTGCACTGGTCGGGGGTGCACTTTCGTGTCGACCCGATGGAGCTGCGCATGCGCAGCCACTACGAAGAGCGCTACGGCAAATCGTTCATCCCCCAGGACATGACCATTCAGGATTTCGGCGTCAGCTACGAAGAACTGGAACCCTACTTCGACTTTGCCGAGAAGGTGTTCGGCACCTCTGGCCAGGCCTGGACGGTCAAGGGTGAGCTGGTCGGGCAGGGCAAGGGCGGCAACCCGTTTGCCCCAGACCGCTCCAATCCGTTCCCGCTGCCCTCGCAGAAGAACGTGGTGTCGGCCCAGGTTTTCCAGAAGGCCACCGCGTCGTTGGGCTATCACCCTTACAACCTGCCCTCGGCCAACACATCCGGCCCTTACACCAACCCGTATGGCGCTCAGATGGGACCGTGCAATTTCTGCGGCTTCTGCAGCGGCTACGTGTGCTACATGTATTCCAAGGCGTCGCCCAACGTGAACATCCTGCCAGCGTTGCGCCAGGTGGAGCACTTCGAGCTAAGGCCCAATGCCCATGTGCTGAAGGTGAACCTGGACGACAGCAAGCAGCGTGCGACCGGCGTGACCTATATCGACGCCCAGGGCCGTGAAGTCGAACAGCCGGCTGACCTGGTGATCCTGTCGGCCTTTCAGTTCAACAATGTCCGCCTGATGCTGCTTTCTGGCATCGGCAAGCCCTACGACCCGGTCAAGAATGAGGGTGTGGTCGGGCGCAATTTCGCCTATCAGAACATGGGCACCGTCAAGGCCTTCTTCGACAAGGACTTGCACACCAACAACTTCATCGGCGCCGGTGGCAATGGCGTGGCGATCGACGACTTCAACGCCGACAATTTCGACCATGGCCCCCACGGCTTCGTCGGTGGCTCACCGATGTGGGTCAACCAGGCAGGGACGCGGCCCATTGCAGGTGTAGGCAACCCCCCGGGCACCCCCGCCTGGGGCAGTGCCTGGAAAAAGGCCACGGTTGACTACTACACCCATCAGATCTCCATGGATGCGCACGGCGCGCACCAGTCTTACCGCGGCAATTACCTGGACTTGGACCCAACCTACCGTGATGCCTATGGCCTGCCGCTGCTGCGCATGACCTTCGATTGGCAGGAAAACGACATCCGCATGAATCAGTTCATGGTCGGCAAGCTCAGCGCCATCGCCAAGGCCATGAACCCCAAGGCCATTGCGGTGCTGGGCAAGCAAGTGAACGAGCATTTCAATACTGCCACCTACCAGACCACTCACCTCAACGGTGGGGCGATCATGGGGACTGACCCTAAAACCAGCGCCTTGAACCGCTATTTGCAGTGCTGGGATGTGCACAACGTGTTCGTGCCCGGGGCTTCGGCTTTCCCGCAGGGGCTTGGCTACAACCCGACCGGCCTGGTCGCTGCGCTGACCTACTGGTCGGCGCGGGCCATTCGTGAACGGTACCTGAAGAATCCCGGCCCCCTGGTGGCGGTGTAAGGAGCGATGAGCATGAACAGAATGTTGATCGCCACCGTCCTGATCGGTGTAGGCATGACGGCGCAGGCAGCGCAGGACGAGCCGGCGCTGGTCAGCCAGGGTGAGTACCTGGCGCGGGCAGGAGACTGTGTGGCGTGCCACACGGCCAAAGACGGCAAGCCGTTCGCAGGCGGGTTGCCGATGGAAACGCCGATCGGCACGATCTATTCGACCAATATCACGCCCTCATCCGAGGGCATTGGTCATTACAGTTTCGAAGATTTCGACCGTGCCCTGCGCCATGGGGTCCGCAAGGATGGCAGTACGCTGTACCCGGCCATGCCATACCCGTCCTATGCCCGGTTGACCGAACCCGACATGCAGGCGTTGTACGCCTACTTCATGAAAGGCGTGGCGCCCGTGCAGGAGCCGAACAAGGACACGGACATTCCTTGGCCCTTGAGCATGCGTTGGCCGTTGTCGATCTGGCGCAGTGTATTCGCCCCGGACCCTGAACCCTGGCAGCCATTGCCCGAGCGGGATCCGGTGGTTGATCGCGGAGCTTACCTGGTCGAAGGCCTGGGCCACTGCGGTGCCTGCCATACCCCAAGGGCACTGACCATGCAGGAAAAAGCGTTAAGTGCAGAGGAGGGCGATGCCTTCCTGGCCGGCAGCGCGCCGCTCGAAGGTTGGGTGGCGAAGAATCTGCGAGGCGATCACAAGGATGGCCTGGGCAGTTGGAGCGAGGCGCAACTGGTGCAGTTTCTCAAGACTGGCCGCAGTGACACCAGTGCCGTGTTCGGTGGCATGAGCGATGTGGTGGAGCACAGCATGCAGTACATGAGCGACGCCGACCTGACGGCCATCGCGCGCTACTTGAAGACCTTGCCGCCCAGCAATCC
The DNA here is from genome assembly GCF_043106155.1 of Pseudomonas sp. FYR_7. Taxonomy (NCBI): domain Bacteria; kingdom Pseudomonadati; phylum Pseudomonadota; class Gammaproteobacteria; order Pseudomonadales; family Pseudomonadaceae; genus Pseudomonas; species Pseudomonas sp. FYR_7. Next base: position 177,960 of record NZ_JBICMI010000053.1, on the reverse strand, counting down.
GAATGACACGCCCCACGTCTATGACCGGCAAGTAGCGGATGCGCTGTGGAAGGGCGACGACAGCAAGCCTGGGGCTGGGGTGTATATCGACAATTGCGCCGCCTGCCACCGTACCGATGGCAAGGGATACACGCGCGTCTTTCCAGCGCTTGCCGGTAACCCGGTGGTGCAGACCCAGGATGCTACCTCGTTGATCCATTTGATCCTCAAGGGCGGGACCCTGCCTGCGACCCGCACTGCGCCCTCGACCTTCACCATGCCGGCCTATGGCTGGCGCCTGAGCGATCAGGAGGTGACTGACGTGGTCAACTTCATCCGCACCAGTTGGGGTAACCAGGGGGAGCCTATCGAGGTCAAGGCGGTGAAAAAGCTGCGCACAAGCGACATGAAGCAGACATCGGGTGATGATCTGGGGCAGGTGACTGAGCATTAAAGTCCGGCAAGCCGGTCGACCCTCAAATCGCGCTTGCGAGGTGAGGGTCAAGACGGTATCTACCCGGAAACAAGCGGCACGGAGGATTCCCGATCAACGGTAGATTGACGCGCACAGACGTTTTTGTTCTAGTGAAACCGGTTTCATCATGATCACAACAACCATAAGGTCCCATCATGAGCCCAGCACCCGCGCCAGTGCGCGACCGTGTCACCATCAGCGAGGTGGCCCGTGTCGCAGGCGTCTCGAAGGCCACCGTTTCCCGGTACATCGGGGGCGATCGCCAATTGCTGGCCGATGCCACCGCCCAGCGCCTGGGCGAGGTGATCGAGCAGCTTGGCTATCGGCCGAACCAGATGGCGCGCGGGCTCAAGCGCGGGCAGACACGGCTGATCGGCATGTTGGTCGCCGATATTCTCAACCCCTATTCGGTCGCCGTTATGCACGGCGTGGAGACGGCGTGCCGCCAGCATGGCTACAGCCTGGTCGTGTGCAACACCAACCGCGATGACGAGCAAGAGCGCCACCACCTGCGCGCCTTGCAGTCTTACAACGTGGAAGGACTGATCGTGAACACCCTGGGCCACCACCCGGGTGAGTTGCTTACCGTCATGCGCGACCTGCCCATCGTGCTGGTCGACCGGCAGTTGCCTGAGCTCAACGCCGACCTGGTCGGCCTGGACAATGCGCACGCGATGCAGCAGGGTATCGAGCATCTACACGCCCGTGGTTACCGAAACATTCTCGCCATTACCGAGCCGCTGGACGGTACCAGCTCGCGAGCCGAGCGCGTCCAGGCGTTGACAGCCCTTGTCCAAACCCGTGCTGACATGCAGTGCCAGGTGGTGCCAACCGGCCCTGAACTGTCGCAAGCGCTCACCCGCTTCTTGGGGAGCGACGGCACCCGTCCCAAGGCACTTTTCACCCTCAATGGCGTTGCGACGCTGGCGGTGACCACCGCATTGCGCGAGGCCGGGCATGCGCTGTTCGGTGAGGTCGGGGTGATCGCATTGGACGACCTTGACTGGTATCCCTTGGTTGGCAACGGCATCACGGCCCTGGCGCAGCCCACCGAACGCATCGGTATGGCAGCCTTCGAACACTTGCTCAGTCGCCTGCACGGTGAACAAGGCGTCGCCCGGCGCATCGATTTCAAAGCGTCGCTGATCATACGAGGTTCCACCCACCCACGCTGAACACAACGGCGGCCTGGGCCTTGCCCGCGATGCCTGTCGCTTAAAAATGAAACCGGTTTCATAGGACAATAACAATGCATGCAAATCCTGTTTCCATCAGCCTGTCCAGCTACGGCGCAGACTTCGTCCGACACCGCGGCCAGGAGCAGTTCATCGATCTGCTGGCCAGCGCCGGGGCAAGCCGCGTGGAGTTACGTGAGGAGTTGTTCCCATGCCAGCCCGACCCGACTGCCCTGGGTGCATTCATCGCCGGTGCAGGGCTGCAATGTCTGTACTCCACGCCGCTAGAGCTCTGGTGCGCCCAAGGGGTCCTCGCGCCCGAGTTGAAGGCCAAGCTGCGCATCGCCAAGGCACTTGGGGCTGTGGCGGTCAAGGTGTCCTTGGGGCAGTACCGAGCTGACGTCGACATGCGGGCATTACGGGCGCTGCTGTCCGAGGACGGCCCGGTATTGCTGGTCGAGAACGATCAGACTGAGCACGGTGGGCGGATAGCGCCGCTTGTGTGTTTCTTCGAACAGGCACAGGCATGCGGTGTGCGCGTCGGCATGACGTTCGACATCGGCAACTGGCAGTGGCTGGACGAGCCTGTGCTGGAGGCCGCCAACCGGCTTGGACGTTGGGTGGAGTACGTGCATTGCAAGGCAGTGATACGCCATGCCACCGGGCGCTTGGCTGCCGCGGCACCTCAGGCGCCCGACCTTGAGCACTGGCAGCAGATACTGGCCCATTTCACACCTGGGGTGGTACGCGCGGTCGAATACCCGCTGCTCGGCGAAGACTTGTTGACCGTAACGCGCAGCCATGTACGTCAACTGTCCGCACTGGGTGCGCGCCATCACGCACGGGAGCTGAGCCATGCCTGATCATGACGTGTTGTGCTTCGGCGAGACCATGGCCATGTTCGTGGCCGACGATGTGGGGGATCTTGCACAGGTCGGGCGGTTCGGCAAACGCATTGCCGGCGCCGACAGCAATGTCGCCATCGGGTTGTCGCGGCTTGGCTTTGGGGTGCGCTGGATCAGCCGGGTAGGCAACGACTCGCTGGGGCGCTTCGTGCTCGATAGCTTGCGTGCAGAAGGGCTCGACTGCGCGGATGTGCAGGTTGACCCCACTCATCCTACGGGTTTTCAACTGAAGGCGCGCTGCGATGACGGCAGTGATCCGGTCGTCGAGTATTTCCGGCGTGGCTCGGCAGCCAGCCACATGAGTGCTTCGATGCTGGATCCTGCCTGGCTGAGCGCGGGCCACCTGCATGTAACCGGCATTCCGCTGGCGCTGTCGGATGGCTGTCGGACGCTGGCCCAGGCGTTGGTCAGCCAGATGCGCACAGCCGGTCGCACCATCTCATTCGACCCCAACCTGCGCCCGACGCTATGGCCCGACAAGCAGCGCATGATCGAGGAGATCAACGCCATTGCTGCCCAGGCCAACTGGGTGTTGCCGGGGCTGGAGGAGGGGCGTCTGCTCACGGGGCGTCAGACACCTGCCGAGATCGCCGGCTTTTACCTGGACCTTGGTGTGGACCTGGTGGTGATCAAGCTGGGCGAGGCGGGCGCCTATTACCGCAGCGCCAACGACGAGGGCCAGGTCGCGGCCGTACCCGCGCCATGGGTGGTCGACACCGTGGGCGCTGGCGATGCCTTCGCCGTCGGTGTGCTCAGCGCCTTGCTCGAAGGCCAGCCCGTCGTGCACGCCGTTGCCCGTGGCAATTGGTGCGGCAGCCGCGCCGTGCAGTCGCGCGGTGACATGGAGGGCTTGCCGCGCCGGCAGGACCTGACGGCATACGAATTCCCACATAACCCTGAAATACGCACGGCCTGAATCACCTGTCGCACAAAAACAACAAGCTCAGGAGAAACTCACCATGAAACGTACAAGCCTGGCGCCACGCCGCTGGTGGTACATCATCCCCATCGTGTTCATCACCTACAGCCTTGCCTACCTAGACCGTGCCAACTACGGCTTCGCAGCAGCATCGGGCATGGCCGAAGACCTGCACATCACCCCTGTGCTGTCCTCGCTACTGGGTGCGCTGTTCTTTCTGGGCTACTTCTTCTTCCAGGTGCCGGGTGCTATCTATGCCGAAAAGCGCAGCGTCAAGAAGCTTATCTTCGTCTGCCTGATCCTGTGGGGTGGGCTGGCCACGCTGACCGGCATGGTCAGCAACGTGTACATGTTGATCGGCATCCGTTTTCTGCTGGGCGTGGTGGAGGCGGCGGTGATGCCGGCCATGCTGGTCTACCTGTGCCATTGGTTCACCCGTGCGGAACGCTCGCGCGCCAACACCTTCCTGATGCTGGGCAACCCAGTGACCATCCTGTGGATGTCGGTGGTATCGGGCTACCTGATCAAGCATTTCGACTGGCGCTGGATGTTCATCATCGAAGGCTTGCCGGCGGTGCTCTGGGCGTTTTGCTGGTGGCGCCTGGTCGATGACCGGCCTGCGCAGGTTTCCTGGCTGAGCGAGCAGGAGAAAAATGATCTGCAACAGGCACTGGCAGCAGAGCAGCAGGGCATCAAGCCGGTCAAGAACTACCGTGAGGCGTTTCGCTCGCCGCAGGTGATCATCCTGTCACTGCAGTATTTCTGCTGGAGCATTGGCGTATATGGCTTCGTGCTGTGGCTGCCCTCGATCCTCAAGCAGGCGGCCAACGTCGACATCGTCGAGGCCGGCTGGCTGGCCTCGGTGCCTTACCTGGCGGCGGTGATCGCCATGGTGGGCGTCTCCTGGGCCTCTGATCGGATGCAACGGCGCAAGCGCTTCGTGTGGCCACCGCTGCTGGTGGCGGCGCTCGCTTTCTACGGCTCCTACGCATTGGGGACCGAACACTTCTGGTTGTCGTACGCCCTGCTGGTGGTCGCCGGGGCCTGCATGTATGCCCCCTACGGTCCGTTCTTCGCAATCGTGCCCGAGATTCTGCCGGCCAACGTGGCCGGTGGCGCCATGGCCTTGATCAACAGCATGGGCGCGCTGGGCTCATTCGGTGGCTCGTGGCTGGTGGGATACCTCAACGGCGCCACGGGTAGTCCCGCAGCGTCGTACCTGTTCATGTGTGGCGCGCTGCTGTGTGCCGTTGCCCTGACCGCAGCGCTGAACAACTCAACCACCTCCGGGCGCGCCAAGACGCCTTGCCTGCGTCCGGCCACCCCCTTCAGGAACCCAACATGAAAAAACGCATCGTGTTGTACAAGGCGTTGTCCCACGACTTGCTCGCGCGCCTTCAGGCCGCGGCAGAGGTCACCACCGTCGACCTGGCCCGCCCCGATGGGATGGCGCGCTTGCGTGATGCGCTGCCCGGCGCCCACGGCCTGCTAGGCGCCAGTTTGCGCCTGGATGCCAGCCTGCTCGACCTGGCGCCCGAGCTTGAGGTCATTTCCAGTGTGTCGGTGGGCGTGGACAACTACGACATCACCGACCTTGATCGACGCGGCATCGTGCTCACGAATACGCCCGATGTGTTGACCGAAACCACGGCCGACACTGGCTTCGCACTGATCCTGGCCACGGCCAGGCGGGTGGTGGAACTGGCCAACTGGGTGCGCGATGGTCATTGGCAATCAAGCCTTGGCCCTGCGCAGTTCGGCAGCGACGTACACGGCAAGACGCTGGGCATCGTCGGCATGGGGCGTATCGGCGAAGCACTGGCGCGGCGGGCGGCCGCGGGTTTCGGCATGCAGGTGATCTACCACAGCCAGCGACCCAAGCCTGACGTCGAGGCCCGCTACGGGGCCAGACGCGTTGCGCTGGACGCGCTATTGGCGCAGGCAGATTTCGTCTGCCTCACCGTCCCGTTGAGCGCAGCTACCGAGGGGCTGATCGGGCGCAAGGAACTGGCGCTTATGAAACCTGCGGCCATCCTGATCAATATCTCCCGAGGGCGTGTCGTGGACGAACAGGCGCTGATCGATGCCCTCGAAACACGGCGCATCCGCGGCGCGGGCCTGGATGTGTTCGTTCAGGAGCCATTGGCGGTCGACTCGCCTTTGCTGCGGCTGGCTAACGTGGTGGCCACCCCGCACATAGGTTCGGCCACCGAAGACACCCGGCAAGCGATGGCGCGTTGCGCCGTGGACAACATGCTCGCCGCGCTAGCGGGTAGACGCCCAGCCAACGCGGTCAACGGCTGATGCGCCGCCGCTGAGGATGTTTGATCAGCGGCAGTTGCCGGCTTTGCGGTAGCCCGCTGCCTGGGCTTCTACCTCGGTCGCGAAGGCGACCTGGTTCTTGGGCGCGACCTGGTGATAGCCCGGGCACCCGACAGACAAGTGATACACGTGGCTGTTGCGGTTGCCCAGTACGGCGCCCACGGGGGCTTGGCTTGCTACGGTGGTACGGGCAGGCGCCGCCAGCGCTGGCTGCACGCCATCGCCCGTTGGGGTGTAGTTCAGGGTCCACTTGCGTTCGCCCGTGACGAACGGGTTGGCGTGGCCCATGATGGCGGAAATGCGTCTGTCGCGCTCTTTTTCCCAGGCTGAAACGGGGTGCTGGCGGTCCCATGCCATCAGCAGCTGTTGCTGTTGGCGAGACATGTTCAGGCGGTAGCGATCGAACATGTAGAACGTGGTACGGGCGACCAGGCCCTTGACTTCATCTCTGGGCTCGGCCGCGCGCTGGGCAAAATCCACCTTGGTCGTGCACTGGCCATATTCGCCCTGGTTGCCACTGACCATGCCGTAGTTGAAATTGCTGCGGTCACCGTTGACCTCACCCACGGCAGGGTAGAGGTTGAAGAGGTCGGCCTCCATGGCGCGGAATACCGGGTCGCTGTCCACACAGTGCTCCCGGCCGCCGTTTTTCCAGCACTGGCGTTGGTTGCCGAAGGTATGGGCCGGCACGATGTGCTCCCACTCGGTGCGCTCGGCGCGGTTTTGCTGTTTGCGGGTCTGGTAGCCACACGAAGCCGCGTCGATCCGTCCGCCTGACTTGCCTACCCATGTCCACTGGCAGCCGCAATACAGCTCGCCCATGGCGCTCTTGTCCTGGTCCATGTAGACCTGCTGCTTGGCCACGACCTTGGCTTCAGCAAAAGTGGAGGGCGGGTTTGCCCAGGCAGGGCTACTTAGAATCAGAAGTAGATGAAGGGCGTAACGCAATGATTTCATGGGTAAACAACACGCAGATTACTGGGGCGTGCATTGTAGTACTTCTACCCAGAGCAGACAGCACGCATTGACCACCACGCGTAGGAAAACGGGTGGCCAATGGTCGCAGGGAAGGCGTGATGCTATTTGAAACCCGTGACTGCATGGGGCACGTAGGGTGCCTCGAGTCGAGCGGTCTCCTCAGCCGTCAGGCGCAGGTCGATGGCGGCCAAGGCGTCGTCCAGGTGCGCGGGCTTGGACGCACCGACGATGGGCGAGCTGACCCCTTGCTTGCCCAGTACCCAGGCAAGCGCCACTTGGGCCATCGGCACGCCACGCTCCTGGGCAATCTGTTCGACCACGTCGATGACGCGTCCGTCTTGCGCCTCGGTTTTCTCGAAGAATGACTGCCCGGACAGATCGGTGCGGGTCCGTTCGGTCTGCTGCCCGTTGGGGCGGGTCAGGCGACCACGTGCCATGGGGCTCCAGGGCATGAGCCCGACGCCCTGATCCAGGCACAGGGGAATCATTTCGCGCTCTTCTTCACGGTACAGCAGGTTCAAAAAGTTCTGCATCGACACGAAACGGCTCCAGCCGTTGCTGGTGGCCACCTGCTGCGCCTTGGCAAATTGCCAGGCATACATCGACGAAGCGCCGATATAGCGGGCCTTGCCCGCCCTGACCACGTCATTGAGCGCTTCCATGGTCTCTTCGATGGGAGTGGTGTAGTCCCAGCGGTGGATCTGGTACAGGTCGACGTAGTCGGTGCCCAAACGCGACAGGCTGGCGTCGATACTGGTCATGATCGCCTTGCGCGACAACCCTTGCTCATTGGGACGGCTGGCGCCCTGCCACATGTTGGCCGGGTAGAAAACCTTGGTGGCGATCACCGTCTCGTCACGCCGGGTGAATTCCTTGAGCAGTTTGCCGAGGATCACCTCTGAGGTGCCCGCGGAATAGCTATTGGCCGTGTCGAAAAAGTTGATGCCCTGCTCGACGGCATGGCGAATGATGGGCCTGCTCGCGTCTTCGCCCAGTGTCCAGGGGTGCGTGCCGGCATCCGGCTCGCCGAAGGTCATGCAGCCCAGGCACAACCTGGAAATGTCCAACCCGGTGGTACCCAATTTCACGTATTGCATCAGTGTGTCCTCGTCAGCCTTTGAATAGGTGCAGCGTACCCGCGTTGGCCATGCGGGCAAATTCCGTGTTGCTGCAAGTGGGACCTGCAGGAATTCACAAGCGCAACAGGGGCTTGATCTGCTGGTGCAGGAAATCGGTCACTGCCTTTATCCGCGGCGTGGCGCGCACGTCTTCATGCACCGCCAGCCAGATCTCGATGCTGATGGTCTGCTCAGGCTGGCCAGCCACGGTCAACCCGTGCTCATGGGCCATGAAGGCGGGCAGGCAAGCGATGCCTATACTTCCGGCACACGCCTGGGCCTGGATGCGCAAGTCGTTGCTCAGCAAGGCGAAGGGTTGCTCGCCCGCCTGGCGGTTGAGCCACTGTTGCTGCGGTGAATGGGCCTGGGAGGCGTCATAACCAATGTACCGGCGTGCCGAACCGCTAGCTTGGTAATCGGCACTGGCATACAAACGATAGTCCAGGTGCCCGAGCAGGCTGACCACCAGGGTCGGCTCGGTGGGCCGTGACAGGACGATGCTGATGTCGGCCTCGCGCCTGGCCAGGGATGCCCGAGATTTGCTGCCCACCAGCCGCAGGCGCAGTTGGGGGTAGTGCTTGTAAAGGTCCCCCAGGCGCCTTGCGATGATGCTGCCCAGCAAGGCGGGCGGTGCCGAGATGATCACTTCACCTTCTACCGTTTGTTGACCGGCGCTGGCAAAGTGTTCGAGGGCGAAGGACGATGCGGCCATCTGACCGGCCAACTCGCCTACGCGCTCGCCATCCTCGGTGAGCACATAGGCCCGTGCGCGGCGGTCGACCAGCTTCAGGTTGAGCGAAGCCTCGAGAGATGCGATCCGCCGAGCGACGGTAGCGTGGTCGACTGACAGTACCCTGGCGGCGGCAGACAGCGACCCGGTCGCGCAGAAGGTCGAGAAATGGCGTAAGTCTTCCCAATCGAACATGAGCGGGCTCGGCAGTTATAGGTCTGAGAGGGCCAGACACCGTCTTGGATACCAGCCCGTGCGGGAATGTAGCCTTGGCTCAAGCGCCGCCTTTCATGCGCCGTGCGACAACATAGAGCCCCAGCCCCAGCAGCGCCATGGCAGCGCCGATGTAACCTGTACTGGTCCAGCCCAACCCCGCCGTGATCGCCATGCCTCCCAACCATGGGCCCAGGGCGTTGGCCAAGTTGAAGGCGGCATGGTTCGAGGCCGCTGCAAGGCTTGGGGCTTCGTGAGCGATGTCCATCAGGCGGATTTGCAAGGGCGCTGCCAGGGCGATCATGGTACCCACCAGGCCGATGCCCAGCAGCAGGCTCCACAGGTTCGCGGCGGCAAAGGTGAAGAACAGCAGGACCAACACCGACCACGCCAGCACCAGCCCCACGGCGCGGAACTGCAAGCGGTCGAACAATTTGCCGCCGACGATATTGCCGACAATGCCGCCCACGCCGAAGGCTGCCAGGCCGAACGGAATCCACTGCGGCGCCACGCGGGTCACTTCGAGCATGGTCGGGGCCAGGTAGCTGAACACGCAGAACATCCCGGCAAAGCCGATGGACGCAATGCCCAGCGCCATCCAGACCTGGGGCAAGGTGAAGGCCTTGAGCTCCTTGCGCGGGTCACTGCGCAGCTCATCATGACGCTGGGGCACGAAGCGCCACACCATGGCGATGGTGCACACGGCGATCAGCCCGACCAGCACGAACGCCGAACGCCAGCCAAAGTACTGGCCCAGAAAGGTGGCGATCGGGTTGCCCAGCAACATGGCCAAGGTAAGCCCCATCATGACCCGAGCCACGGCGCCTGCGCGCTGGTTGTTGGCCACCATGCTGGAGGCCACGACTGCGGCAATGCCAAAGTACGCACCGTGGGGCAGGCCGCTGATAAAGCGAAACGCGATCAGCCCGCCGAATGAAGGTGCGAAGGCGGTGGCCAGGTTACCCAGCGCGTACAGGCCCATCAGCAACAGCAGCATGTGCTTGCGCAGGATCTTGGCGCCAAGGATGGCCAAGGTGGGTGCGCCCACCATGACCCCCAGCGCGTAGGCGCTGATGGCATGTCCGACCTGAGGTTCGCTCAGGTTCAGGTTACTGGCGATATCCGGCATCAGGCCCATGATGGCGAACTCACCGGTGCCAATGGCGAAGCTGCCCAGCGCCATGGCGGCTTCCATTTTTACGACCGTGCTTTTGCTGGGCAACGGGGAGGGTTCTAAAACTGACATCTGGCTCCTTGAAACATGCTGAAACGTTCAAGGGATGATAATGGCAACGCGAACGGTGCGTCGAGCCGCGCCGACTCGCTCGCCGACGCAACCAGCGGTCTTCTAACGGGCGCAAAAGTAGGGCGAATGCGAGGTGGAGTACAGATGTACTCCATAGCGTTAGCGATCTAGATATTGACTCTGTCCGGCAAAGTCGATGAAGCGCTGGCTGGCCAGCGACAGGTACTCACCCGACCGCCAGCACAGCCGGAAACTCATCTGCTGGGCAGGCTCGAACGGCACACCGACGATACCTGGCGTTCGTAATTGCACGGAGCGCAGCAATGTGGCCACGCCCATGTTGTCCAGTGCAGCCTGGACCACCAACGAAACGAAATTGCTCTGCAATGCCACTTGGTAGGTAATGCCGTGTTCGGCAAAGAAGGCGTCGAGCAACTGGCGCTGCACGAATGTACGGTCGAACACCACCATGTCGGTGCTGCGCAGGTCTTCGGCAGTCAGGCTTGCCTTGCCGGCGTAGGGGTGATCCGGGTGCATGCAGGCCAGCATCTCGTCGCTGCCCAACAGGATCGATTCCTTATCCGCGGGCACGCGGCGGGACTCGAGCAGCGCCAGGTCGATTTCTCGTTGCTCTAGGCGCTGGCCAATGTCTTCGGCGCTGCCCTCGAACACGGTCATGGCGATGCCGGGATAAAGCCTGCGAAAGGCGTTCATCAACCCGGGCACATAGTGCAGGCCGAACATGGGCGGGATCCCCAGCCGCACTTCGCCGCGCTTGAGGTCGGCCATGTCACGCAGTGCCTGGCGGGCCACGTCCATCTCCCGCAAGGCTGATGCGATGCGGGGCAGAAATTGCTCGCCTTCCACGGTCAGTACCACCTTGCGCGTGGTGCGGTTGAACAAACTGACGCCCAGTTCTTCTTCAAGGCGGGTCACGGCCATGCTCAGCGCAGGCTGGGCGATATGCAGGTGCTGAGCGGCCTTGGTGAAGCTGCCTTGGCGGACGATTTCGACGCAACAACGCAGCGCCTTGAGATTCATTTAGGGCATTCCAGAATTGATAACGTTTTGTGATGCTCAGCATCATAACAATATATTTACTATTATTAACGCCAAGGCCTACGATGCGCGGCACTGAGACATCCTGCAACATCTCAGTCACGCAGCCAGCTGGCTGCATCCTCCCTGGATCTTGAGGTAGTACATTAAATGGCCAAGGCCGCCGATGTCGTTGTGCAATGCCTGGAAAACGAAGGTGTCGAGTATGTGTTCGGCATTCCCGGTGAAGAAAACCTCGACCTGCTCGAATCCCTGCGCAAGTCGAAGATCAAGCTGGTACTGACCCGCCATGAACAGTCTGCAGGCTTCATGGCTGCCACCTACGGTCGCCTGACCGGCAAGACCGGCGTCAGCCTCTCCACCCTGGGCCCTGGCGCCACCAACCTGGTCACCGCCAGCGCCTATGCCTACCTGGGCGGCATGCCGATGATGATGATCACCGGGCAGAAGCCGATCAAGAAGTCCAAGCAGGGCCGTTTCCAGATCATCGACGTGTGCGGCATGATGGACCCCATCACCAAGTACACCCACCAGTTCGCCTCGGCCGACAACATCCCGGCCCGCATGCGCGAAGCCTTCCGCCTGGCCGAGGAAGAAAAGCCGGGTGCCGTGCACCTGGAACTGCCTGAAGACATCGCCGCCGAGCAGACCGACGCCCTGCCTATTCCGCGCAGCCTGCACCGTCGTCCGCTGGCCGAGCACGTGGCCATCGAAGCGGCTGTGGAAAAACTGCAAAAGGCTCGCAGCCCGATTCTGGTGATCGGTGCCGGTGCCAACCGCAAGATGACGGCCAAGGTGCTCAAGCAGCTGATCGACAAGACCGGCATCCCGTTCATCACCACCCAGATGGGCAAGGGCGTGGTCGACGAGCGTCACCCGCGCTTCCTGGGCAACGCGGCGTTGTCGTCCGGTGATTTCGTGCACCGTGCGATCGAAGCGGCCGACCTGATCATCAACATCGGCCACGACGTGATCGAGAAGCCGCCGTTCTTCATGGTCCGTGGCGGCACCGAAGTCATCCACATCAGCTTCCGCTCCGCCGAAGTCGATGCCGTGTACTTCCCTCAGGTGGAAGTGATCGGCGACATCGCCAACGCCGTGTGGCAGATCAGCGAACAACTGACCGACACCGCGCACTGGGACTTCACCCGCCTGATGGCCATTCGTGAAGCCAACGAGGCGCAGATTGCCGAAGGCGGCGACGACGACCGCTTCCCGGTCTATCCACAGCGCCTGGTGGCCGATATCCGCCGTGTACTGCCTTCCGAGGGCATCGTGGCCCTGGACAACGGCATCTACAAGATCTGGTTTGCCCGCAACTACAAGGCGCACAAGCCCAACACCGTGCTGCTGGACAACGCCCTGGCGACCATGGGTGCCGGCTTGCCGTCGGCCATGGCCTCGCACCTGGTCTATCCGGACCGCCCGGTGATTTCGGTGTGCGGCGACGGCGGCTTCATGATGAACAGCCAGGAACTGGAAACCGCAGTGCGCCTGGGCATGCACATCACCGTGGTGATTCTGCGTGACGATGGCTACGGCATGATCCGCTGGAAGCAGGCCAACATGGGCTTCACCGACTTCGGCCTGGACTATGGCAACCCAGACTTCGTCAAGTACGCCGAAGCCTACGGCGCCACCGGCCACCGTGTCGAAAGCGCTGAGGGCCTGTTGCCACTGCTGGAGCACTGCATCACTACCCCAGGCGTTCATGTGATCGACTGCCCGGTCGACTACAGCGAAAACGACCGCATTCTCAACAGCGAGCTGCGTGAGCGAGCGCTGGCGATCTGAAGCGTACCCACACGCTGTGGCTGATCGCTGAGTCGTTCATCCTGTTGCATCGACCAGATGCAACAGGCGGTGAAGATGTAATCTCCCGCTGTATGCGGCGGCCGCAATGGCCGCCGTGCTTTGAGCGTCTTCAGTCCTGGGGTTCAGCAGGCCACGAAGGCTCATCACGATGGTACTCATGTCATAGGGTTTGCGCGTGACCGGAATGTGCTTCAAGTGCGCGGGAATACTGATGCCATCGCCATAACCGGTTGCGAACAGGAAAGGGATGCGCCGACGTACCAATGCCTCGGCCACGGCAATGGACGTACCTCTTCCCAGGTTCACATCGAGAATGGCGGCGTCGGGTGAGTGCCGCTCCAATATCTGCAAGGCTTCCTGTTCGGAACTGGCCGTGATGACGTGCTCGATTTGGGCATCGTTGAGTATTTGCTCGAGGCCGATGGCAATGACCAACTGATCCTCCAGAATCATCACGCTCAGGCCAGGTCGTGCGGCGAATGCCTCTGTCGAATCGATCAGGGGCGAGGCAGCAGCAGGCGCAGGCTCGGATTCCGCGACCGCCAGGTGCCGGGCTGGCAGCGTGAACAAGCCCTGAACCCCTTCAGGGTAGTATTCCACGCTACTGGTACCGCCCAGATCGAACGGGATGCTGCGCTCGATGAGGACCGACCCGAAACCTCGACGCCTGGGCACCTGCACCGGCGGGCCACCGCTTTCCTGCCAGATAATGGCGCAGGCGCCCGCAGCGTCGATTGCCCAGCTGACGCACAGCCGCCCCCCTGGGCATGACAGCGCACCGTACTTGGCGGCGTTGGTCGCCAGTTCGTGCAGCACCAGGGCCATTACCGAGTAGGCCCTGGCATCGAGAATCACGTTGGGCCCTTGCATGACGATGTCGGCAATCGCCGTGCGATAAGGCGACAACTCGGCATCGAGCAACATCGCCAGGCGCCCACCACCGTCACCCCGCACGACCTGGTCGTGGGCCAGCGACAGGGCCTGGATGCGGCCTTGCAGGGTGTTCACGTAACCCTTGAGCGTCTGGCCCTCGGCCGTGGGATGGGCGACCAGTGCACCAATCAGTGACAGGATATTCTTGACCCTGTGGTTGAGCTCCTCATTGAGTACTCGCTGGCGAACCTCGGCCTTGGAGCGCTCGCTGGCCAGCAGTTCGCTGTTGTGCAGCAACACCTCGACGATGGCAGTCCGAATGGCGTCTCCGAACTGCCGATCCTGCTCCGACCAGGGCGCAGATTGCTGGTGCACGGTCTGTTTCCATATGGAAAAACTCGTGCGCGGCGTCAGCCGGTCGCCCATCGCGCCACTGGTATAGGTCTTGTTAGGGTCGCCCGCCCAGTCGAGGGTCTGCACCACTTCCTTGCGAAAGAACATGATGTAGTCCTGCGGGCGCTGCGAAATGGGGATGAGCAGCACGCCCGATACGTCGCTGAAGTAGGCCTGGGCCGCCGGATGGGCCTGGGACAGGCTATTCGATGCCCATGTTCTGGCCTCGGCCACGCTCTCGGCAAAGCGCAACAATTCAGGCACGCAGGTTCGGGGCGGAACGCTACCGGCACTCGACCAACGCCCTTGCAGCGAGATGCCGATGCCATCGCACGGGATCAGCGACATCAGCCTTGGCAGCCGGTCTTCGAAGAAGCTGTGCATGTCGGCGGCATGGTTGGCATCGCGCAGCATGAGGTCGAGCGTGTCGTGCACCTGCACGGCCGCTTCGAGTTGTTGCCGGCTGCGCAATGTTTCGATGTGCAGGGCAAAGAACTCGCCGAACATCTCGGCCGCCACTCGCCGGCCCATGGTCAGGTTGCGCGGTGAATAGTGGTGGCAGGCAATCAACCCCCACAGCGCGCCATTGACAATGATCGAGATGGACATGGTGGCACCCACGCCCATGTTCTGCAGGTATTCGCAGTGGATTGGGGAGACGCTGCGCAGGTGCGCATAGGACAGGTCCAATGGCTCGCCCGAAGGGTCCAGCACAGGCTCCAGGGCAACTGCCTCGAACTGCACGTCCGGGATGACCCGGATCGGGTTGCGCAGGTACAAGGCGCGTGCCTGCTGCGGGATGTCCGAAGCGGGAAAATACTGCCCCAGGAAGCTCTCCAGCGTACTGCGCTTGGCCTCGGCAATCACTTTGCCGGCGCCATCGGTGCCCAGTTGGTAGATCATCACCCGGTCGTAGCCCAGTACTGCACGGACAAACCGTGCGGCATCGCGGAACAGGCGGTCGGTCTGGTCGATTTCACGCAACTGCGCGATCAATGTGCGGGCGAGCTCGATGGGTTCCGCAACGTTTTGGCCGGCAGGCTCGAATTCCAGGATGGTGCTGCCCTTGAAGCGGTGCGCCGATACATCCACACGCCTGCCATCGGGCAGGGCGACTGCAAAGCTCAACGCCGGGCGCGAGCCTTCGCGTACCCGGGCCAGGGCATTGCGCAAGGTATGGGCGAGCTCCCCGCCAATCACGTCATCGAGTTTAAGGCCATTGAGTGGCAGCGCCGCCCCCAGTAACTGCGGCG
This sequence comes from Pseudomonas sp. FYR_7, assembly GCF_043106155.1. NCBI lineage: Bacteria > Pseudomonadati > Pseudomonadota > Gammaproteobacteria > Pseudomonadales > Pseudomonadaceae > Pseudomonas > Pseudomonas sp. FYR_7. Next base: position 162,507 of record NZ_JBICMI010000053.1, on the reverse strand, counting down.
CATTGACCGAGTGGCGCAAGATCACGGTTGCGGTGGCGTCGCAGGCCAGCAAGCAGCCATGGGGCTGGATGCTGCCAGGAATCTGAATGGGTTCGCGGTCGCAATTACTCAGGTTTACCTGTGGGTCGAGGGTCATTAGCCATGCCTGTAGATGATGTAGAGGCTGCCTGCGCGGCCGCCGCCGTCAGCCTAGCAGTACACCCGCGTACGGCAAAGCCGGTGAGTGCCCCGGATAGCAGTTTTGTGGGTGCCGGTCGTCTGCACCAGGTGCCCGCCCTTGTGCATGACAGGCTTCGGTGGTTTCATGCGCCCCATGATTGTGAAGGTAAACGCGCATGAGTCGTCCGCTTTTCATCGCCATGGATGGGCCCAAGGGCACTGGCAAGACCACGCTGCTCGAAGCACTGACCCAGGCGTTGCGAGCCCAGGGCAACAAGGTGGTCAGGCTGTGTGAGCGCAACAATGATCCACAGCGCGCGCAGACCATGGCGTTGGTCAATCAGCTGGCTAGGCAGCCTTCGCCAGCACTTGAGTGGCAGGTCTGCGAACAACTGGCCGAAAGTCGCGCCTGGATCACCCGGCACGTACTGCCGCGTCAACCTGGCGACAGCATTGTTCTGATCGACCGTTGGTACCCCTCGGACGCAGCGTTTCGCCGAACCGTGCCGTTCGATCAGGTTTTGCGGTTGAACATCGAACACGGCGTGCAGGTGCCTGACCTGAACATTGCGGTGCTCACCACAGCGCAAACGTCCTGGGCGAGGGCGGCGGCACGCCGCCGGGGCCTGGGCAGCACGGTGATGCATACCTTGCAGGAGCAGATCGCAAGCACCCAGGCGTTCAGCCGTGCTGCAAACAAGCACGGCTGGCTGCTCTGTCAGAATGACGGCACCGTGACGGCTGCAGTCGACCAGTTGATGGAGTCCATCACGCCGCTGTTGCACGCCTGAACGCGACCCTCGAGCCGCCGTGCTCAGAAGCCTTCCAACACAATCTTGCCCTTGGCCTTGCCGCTCTCGATGACCGCGTGCGCCCGTTTCAGGTTGCTCGCATTGATCGTCCCGAAGTGTTCACCCAACGTTGTCTTGAGCACACCGCTGTCGACCATCTCGCTGATACGACTGAGCAGTTGGTGCTGCTTGATCATGTCGGGCGTCTGATAGAGCGAGCGGGTGAACATCAGCTCCCAGTGCAGCGACAAGGATTTGCGCTTGAGTGGGACCACATCCAGCTGCGCCGGGTCATCGATCAAGGCAAGCTGCCCTTGCGGGCGCAGGACCTCGATCAGTTGCTCAAGGTAGGTGTCGGTATGGGTCAGGCTGATGACGTGATCGACCGCTTCAACACCGTGTGCGCTGAGCTGGGTGGCCAGTGGGGCCGTGTGGTCGATGACCAGGTGCACGCCCAGGTCTTTCACCCAGGCTTGGGTCTGGGCCCTGGATGCCGTAGCGATCACGGTCAACCCGGTCAATTGGCGAGCCAATTGCACCAGGATTGAACCCACCCCACCGGCAGCGCCGATGATCAGCAGGTGCTGACCCTGACCGCCGTTTTCTTCGAGGCGCAAGCGGTCGAACAGCAGCTCCCACGCCGTGATGGACGTCAGTGGCAGCGCGGCGGCGCTGGCAGCATCCAGGCTGGACGGCTTGCGCCCGACGATGCGCTCGTCTACCAGATGGAATTCGCTGTAGCAGCCGGGGCGGTCGATGGCGCCGGCGTAGAACACCTCATCCCCTGGCTGGAACAGCGTCACCTGCTCGCCCACCTCGCGGACAATACCGACCGCATCCCAGCCCAGCACTTGTGGCTGGTCACCGCCACGGCTGGCGCGAATCTTGGTATCGACCGGGTTGACTGCGATGGCCTTGACTTCGACCAGCAGGTCTCGCGCACCGGGGGACGGTTTGGGCAGGTCTGCATCATAGAGCGATTGAGGGTCTTGCAGCGGCAAGCCGGGCTGCGAGTAAACGACAGATTTCATGGGGCAGGGCCTTGAGTGAAAAGGTACCTGCCTAGGCTATTCCTATCGTTTGTGAAGAAAAACAGGCTTAGAGGATTAATACTTTCTTTTCAGGAGTGAAAACGGGAGGGTAGTCGATGCGCGAAGATTCAAACCTGAGGCCTGCATTGGCTCTAAGTTGTGAGGGGCCCGGCCTGACGGCGACGGGCTGCGAAGCAGCCCTGAAGCGGTGCATGGCACAACGCTTGCCGTAGGGGGGGGCAGGTCGTGCGACCTGCGCGGTCAGAAATCGACCGACGCACTTAGAGACAGCGTACGTGGCGCACCGAGTACCAGATAGTTCGAGCCTGGATACCCACCAGCGGAAGCCCAATAGTCACGACCGGCCACGTTGTCCAGACGCGCACGCAGGGTGACATCCTTCTCGTCGACCTTGAAGCCGTAGCGGGCCCCCAGGTCCAGCCGCGTCCATGAAGGGATCTCGAGGTTATTGGCATTGTTGATGTACTGACGGCCGGTGTAGACCACTCGGCTGGTCAGTGTCAGGCCGTTCACACCTGGCACGTCCCATTCGCCACCGATGTTGGCCTGGGTCTTGGGCACGCCGATGGCCTGGTTGCCGTCGTCCTGACCGTTCTGGGTCTTGGTGAGCTCAGCATCGAGGAGGGTGACGCCGCCAAGCAGACGCACGCCGGGCGTCGGCTCGCCGAACACCGACAACTCGATCCCGCGGTTGCGTTGCTCGCCGCCTTCTTTGAAGACCTGGTCCTCGACGATGCCGACCGGCTTGCGCGTCTCGAACACTGCCAGGCTGCCACCGAGGCCACCACCGTCATACTTCACGCCCACTTCGGTCTGTTTGGCCACGTAGGGCGCCAGGGAGGCGCCGGCATTGAGCACCGGCGCTCTGGAACCGTCAGGCAGGGTAGTGGTGGCGCCGGCGGTATCGCCCTTGGTCAAGCCCTCGATGTAGTTGGCGTATACCGAGAACTGCTCGTTGATTTGATACACCGCGCCGGCAACCGGCGTGGTTTCATAGCGTTTGTACTTGGATGTCTTGTCGCCGGAATTGTAGTCGTAACCTGTCACGTCCAGCCCTTGCCGACGAGCCCCCAGAGTGATCAGCAACTGATCATTGAAGAACCCTAGAGTGTCAGCGATGGCCAGGCTTTGGGTACGGGTTCTCGCGGTCACATGTGGGTCGGACATGTCGCCACTGAAACTGGTGTTGTCGGGCTTGGCGACATACACCGGGTCATAGAGATCGTTGGCGAAACCACCGAAATTACCCGCCCAGGCATTGCGGTCCTTGTTGTCGAACATCGAGCCGGACAGCACCCACTGATGCGACACCGGACCTGTTTGCAGGGTGTAGCGCATGCCCACCTCACCGGTGGCCACGGTCTCTTCCCGGTAATTGTCGAAGCGCGTCGAACGGGTCACGCCGTTGGCGTCGGAGGAGGGGTTGGCCAGCACGTTCTTCTCTTCCCCCTTGCGCATGCCGATGGCAGCCCAGGTGGTGAGTGCATCGGAGAGGTCATACTCGGCACGGAAGGTGCCGAATGTTTGCTTCTCCTTGGAGTACGTCCAGGGCTGGCCGTAGTTTTTGTCGGCATCCGGCGGGCTGGGTACGCGGCCTGTGGGAGTGACGCTGGGCAGCGGGTTGTCGATGAAATGGTACTGGTGGCCGATGTCGGCCGAAAGCCGCAGACGCTCGCCTTGGTAGTCCAGGCCCAGGGCGAACATGTCCAGGGAGCGGTCCTGGTCCTGTACCGCCGTCTCCCCGTCGCGCTTGGCCACGTTCACGCGAACGCCAAAACGGTCTTGCTCCCCGAAGCGCCGCGCCACGTCGGCCGAAACGGTACCGAAGCCCCGGTTTTCAACGCCAGCGGTCAGCCGGGTGAGGGGCTCGTTCGGGGCACGCTTGGGCAGGATGTTGATGGCGCCGCCGATGCCGGTGCCGCCGGGGGCAGCGCCGTTGAGGAAGGCATTGGCCCCGCGGAATACCTCGACCCGCTCGATGAACTCCGCCGCCACATATTGACGCGGCAGCAGGCCATAGAGGCCGTTGTAGGCGATGTCATCGGAATACAGCGGGAAGCCGCGCATGACATAGAGTTCCTGGAAGTTGCCGAAGCCACGGGCGACTCTCACGGAAGGATCGTTCTGCAGAATATCCGCGACGCTGTGCGCCTGCTGGTCCTGGATCAGTTGATTGGTATAGGAGGTGGATGTGAAGGGCGTCTCCATGTAGTCCTTGTTGCCCAGGATACCAACACGCCCACCGCGGGCTACTTGGCCCCCTTCATATTCAGGTACCAAGCCATCCCTGGAGGCGTCGGCGCTGGCCGAGACTGCGGTTTCTTCAAGCTCAAGAACCGTACCGGTGGTGCCGGCCGCATTGACGGGCTGTGCGACCGGCACCGGGATTTCCAGTGTGTTCTGGGCAAGTGTGAGCGGTGACGCCACGCTTGCGACCAACCCCAGGGGCAACCAGACGACAGTGTGCAACGCAGGCTTGCGGGCAAAATTTGGGAAGGGCATGTGAGAACCTGATGAAGGAATTGGAACGACAGGAAATGGCCTTGCAGCAAGGTGCAGAATTATAGCGAGTGGGAATCGTTATCGCTAAGCTTTTGTTTGCATCGCCGGGCCCAAGTTGTAACTCGATGGTTGCTTACGGGTCTCGTGGGTGCCGGCCACTAGCGGGTGCGGGTGGTCATCAGGGCGGGTGACCAACTGCGATGGCCACAGCGCGGGCAGGCAATGACGTCATGAAGTTGGTGCTGTACCGGCAGACCACAACTGACGCAGCAATACAAACCTGCTGAAGGTGGGGCGTCGTATTCCAGGCGGTGTTCAGGTGGCAGCACTGACAGTCCCGGCTGAGTGTCTTCGGCTTGGTAGAAGTAGAGGCTCAGTTCGCCGTCGGTCTCAAGCAAACCCAACCGCACCTGGCCCAGGTGCTCCACCCCTTGCTGGCGCAGCTCCATGAACAACTCGTTGGAGGATATGTTCAGGTTGCGCAACGAGTGGATTTCGTACTGCCCGTCCTTGACGACAGTGATCGGTAGCCCGTCGATCCAGGCTTCGCACGTCTTACTCCGGCGCATCAGGTAGATCGTACCGCGATACAGGAGCAGTAGCGTGACGAACACCAGGGCCACCGGCAGCAATGGCACATCTTCGTAGAAGGTCACATCGCCGGCGGCCGAACCCAGGGTGAGGATAACGACCAGTTCGAAGCGCGAAAGCTGCTTGATGCCACGCCTGCCGCTGAACTTCAGAAACAGAAACACGGCGAGAAAGGCCGCAACCACGCGCATCATCACTTCCATCAGAAACGTGACGGGCAAGTCACCCAGCAGCATCCTTTGCAGATCGAATGACTCCATCAAGCGCCCTCCATCTCCACCTTGTGATCAATTGACCTGAGGGTAATACCCACGGTTCAGCGTGGGCGTCGCCATGGGCTGAGCAAGGGAGGGTGGCATTCAAAGGAGGGGGATTTTCGAGCGGGCAAAAGAAAGCCCGCTGCTAGTCGGGCTTAAGTCTTTCTCATGGGGATGAGTTGATAATCCACTTGGCAACGTGAAAATTCGGTGAAATAAAAGTCCCCATTGTGTAGAGCGCTAATTTGTGCGGCAAAGCCGATGAACGGTCAGATTGTGAGATGACCCTTAAGGCAGTTGCGCCCGTGGCCATTCCAGATTCTGGACCAACGCCCGCAATCGCTGCTTGTCTTCTTCCAACGGCAACGCATGCTCGGCCCGCTTGAGCAATAAATCCACATGCGCGATGCACGCTTGGCCAAAACGATCAGGCGCGATGTGCGCCAGGCTCGCCAGGGCCTTTACCAAGCGGATGTCCACTTCCAGCAAGCCGGCACCGTCCCGTGCAATCAGGGTGAAGAAGTCATCGAACATGTCGTCGACCGTTAAACCGCGCACATGCACGTTCTGAAACTGGCCATCGGTCGTTGTATCCGGCGCTTGCCGTGCCCATGTGGAAAAGCAGCGTACCCCACGGCCTATGACGTCGATGACCGTGCCAGAGTCATTGGTGGCGGGAGACAGTGCGCGGGATGCAATCTCTGCCAGCACCGAGAGCCCGAAGCGCGGGTCCTGGCCATAGGTGCGCCGTGCCCCGAGCGTCACTGCAGCCAGAATCTCAGCTTCAAGTTCTGCGGTATTGCCTGCCTGTACGCTGCACACGGCGCGTGCCAGTACCGTACCGTGATGCACGAAACTGCCCGGCAGCACTTCCAGGTAGATTACGGCACTGTACTTGTCGGCTGCGTGGGCGAGGGCGCTGACATCGACGTGTTGTACATAGCCGATGTCATCGCAGGGAATCGGTACTGCGTCCGGGTCAACCTGCGTAGCATCCGTGTAGGGTTGTGCCCCCAGGTAAGGCCACTGCGCACGGCGCTTGAGCGCTGCAAGAGCCGCGTCCTCCACGCGGTCGATGGTTTCCCCGACGCGGCCAAGTTTGGACAAGTGATCGATCCAGCGCAGCAGGGTGTACACGATCAGTACGATCATCACCAAGGTCACTGCAAACAACACTACACGGCCCTGAGCGCCATAAATGCCCGTACTCAGGGCAATGATGCCCACCAGGCTGAACAGAAAAGAGCCAATGAACGTCGCCAGGGCGTTCTGAGTCGTGGCGTCCTCCATCACAAGGCTGGTCGCGCGCGGTGTCACGCCACTGCTGGCGGCGCTGTAGGCCGATACCATGGTGCTGAGCGAGAACGTGGTCACGGCCAGCATGCTGGAGGCGATGATGCCCAGGATCTTGTCGACCGAGTCCGCCCCGACTTTCGCCGGCAACGACGCCGGCACCATGTCGCGCAAGGCAATGGCCAGCAGCGCGGTGAGTACACCGATCAGGGAAAACAGGCTGGCGCGAAACCATAGCCTTTTCGTCGTTTGCGCAAGTGCCCAACGCCAGCGAGCGATCATGGTGGTCAATCTTCCTCAGTAGGTAGGCCGCAAGCAGGCTGAAGCTCTGCGGCATCGCCACGATTGAGTTCAAGTGGGTGCAAATAGTTTCGCGACCCGTGTTCGGGTTTTGCAAACGAGACGGAACGACGGCAGCGCTGCGGTATCCTTATACAAGGCGCTGGATTTGTATAAGTGCGAACGCTCGACGTTATCCATCAAGCCCGATGCAGGCCGCGCCTGCCGGATGGAGTATTAGCCATGAACCTAGAGCAACTGAAGCAACTGGCCACTGCCGGCACCGTCAACGAACTCGAACTGCTGTCGCTCGAAGGCGGCTTTTACGTACTGCGTGCGTTGACGGCCGACGGACCGCAGACGTTCAGCGATGCCCAGGGGCAGGCGGTGCGCCTGCGGTCGATGACGGAGCTGCGCGAGCTACTGGCCGATGTGCCGCCTGTGCCATGCATGCTGGTGCAGCATGTGGTGCATGACGAGATGTGCGGCCAGCGCGATGGTCCCCTGGCGCCGCTGCGCGTCCCCGTGACGCTGGCAGAGCAGTGGTAGCTCAGTCGGTGCAAACGATAGACGAGAGCCGCCTGCAAGCCTGGCAAGCCCTGTCGCAGTTCTTTCTGGACACCGAACTGACAGAGTCGAGCCTGGCGTGGGTGGCTAGGGCCGTGGCCCAGAGCCCCTACACGCTTGATCAATTGCACAGCATGCTGTGGCATGAACTATACCCGGCATTGCATTGGAACCTCAGGTCCATGACCGGCGAGTGGGCAGGCTGGACGGATGAGTTCTTGATCGAGCACGTTAAGGTGCGGCCGTTCGAGCCGGCAGTTGCGCGCTGCGGGGCGGTGGGTGATGAGATCGCACAGTGCTGGGATCGGACGGTAGCAAAGCTTTCCGTACAGGGGCTAGGCCGCGCCGAGTAACCGCAGCAACTGGGCGTGCTCCCAAGTGCTCATCAACGCAACCGGGTCGGTGCCGTAGTGGTGATGGGTGTTTAACGCGTAAACACGGCCGTCGGGGCTGAAACAGCTGATGAGGTGATCTAACGCGCCGGCTTCATTGCGCAAGGTGAGTATCCAGCCGTCTGCTTGCACGGTCATGGATCCACAGGCTATTTCTGTCCAGCTTGGTTCGCTTACGCGCTGTAAGTTCCGGATCCCGAGGGCGATATCGCGCAATATCTGGTAGACCTCACGAGTTGCCAGGGAAGGTGTTGTCACGCTGATGGTCCGTACTCGATTGGGTTGCAAGTCAGTTAGCCCATGGCACTTGAGCCAGCCATTAGGCTCAGAGACTACAACACCCATTATGTGCGCGTGGCCGTTTTTTGATAGCCTCCTATCGTTCTGGAGGAATTGTATGACAGCCGATAGCCGATCAAAACTTGCCGCCCGCTATGGTACCGAAGAGGTATCGCCGCTCACCCAATGCAATGCAGTGATCGAGCAGTTGCTCGACCATCGCAGCGTACGGGCATTTGCGGACCGATCGCTGTCTGATGGTACGTTGGAAGCTTTGGTTGCCGCTGCCCAGTCTGCGTCCACGTCTTCCAACCTTCAGGTCTGGAGCGTGGTGGCAGTTCAGGATCCCGGCCGCAAGCAACGGCTGTCGGTGCTGGCGGGCAATCAGGCTTATATCCACCAGGCACCCCTGTTTCTGGTCTGGCTTGCCGACTTGTCACGGGTGTCGCGCATTGGCGAGCAGCATGGTGTGGCACTAGAAGCATTGCCTTATCTTGAAAGCTTGTTGCTAGGCACCATCGATGCGGCACTCGCGGCGCAGAACGCGGTCATTGCCCTGGAGTCCCTGGGGCTGGGGAGCGTTTACATTGGCGGCATTCGTAACGACATCGAAGGTGTGGCCGCGGAGTTGGACTTGCCTGCTCATGTCTATCCCGTGTTTGGCTTGTGTGTCGGCTACCCCTCTGCGGATCGGCCCGCCAAGGTCAAGCCGCGGCTACCGCAGGAGGTCGTGTTGCACCATGAGACGTACTCGACCGCTCAGGAACAGAGCTTGCTGTCCCGTTACGACGAGCGCCTGGGGGCGTTCTACCACCGTGAAGGCATGAAAGCCTCGGGGTGGTCGGAACAGGTCGTCAGCCGGCTACGAAGCGTTGCCAGCTTGCATGGGCGGGAAGCGCTGTTTGATGAATTGAAGCGGATGGGGTTCGGGTTGCGGTGAGGCGGTATTCACCGACCGATCACAGCGCATCTTCGTTTGAGAGACCCTAATGAATAGCTATCTTCAGGAAGTTGTGGACTTGCACCACCTGATCGAAGCACGGTTTGCCCAAGGCGAGGGTTCGGTTGAAGCGATCATGCAGCACTCCATAGCTATGGCCCATAAGCTGATGGCCATGACCCCTCCGACCCAGGCGATGACACCGTCAAGATGACTAACGGCGACCTTCAAGTTGTCATCTGCAGGGTCCCGGACTACGAACTTGGATAGGCTACGCAGTTGCGCGTGACTCCAGCGTCCAGTGCTGTCGAGTTTGAGCAGGTACTCCACCAGTGAGCGGCTGGCGCTGATGCCAGAGGCCAGTCGAAACACTTCGATATCGAGCGCTTGATCCAGATATCGAGTAAGCTCGCCATTACCGGCCTCTGACCGCACGTTTTTGAGTCGATTCATGCGCTTGCGAACGAAATATTTGTCATGCCAATCCAAGGCTTTGGTGAGCTGATTAACCCATTTCGCACCTTGGTAAACTATCGTCGCAAGCGCGATATCAGAAGGAGGCATTGGCGCTGGTTTCCGATCTTGCCCGGCTACTTGAGCAGCTTGATCCAAGCAAGGGATATTCTCGTGGCGCTCAAGCAGACTGAGCGTTGGAGGGGCAGGTCGCACAAGCCCTGGCGGCAGATCCCGACTGACCTTTCACAAGGGCCAGCCATCGAATAATCAAGTACCGTTATTAAGGCGCGGCCATTGCTGTGATAATGCGGTCAATCATAGGGGTCCCTTCATGCTGACCATCTCCAATTCCGTACAACTGCCGGACGCTGAAGTGGAACTGACCTACGTGCGCGCCCAGGGCGCAGGCGGGCAGAATGTCAACAAGGTGTCGAGTGCCGTGCACTTGCGATTCGACATTCCCGCTTCTTCATTGCCTGAGTTCTACAAAGGGCGACTGTTGGCATTACGAGACAGCCGCATCACTGGGGACGGTGTGTTGATCATCAAGGCTCAGCAATACCGTACCCAGGAGCAGAACCGGGCTGACGCGCTGACGCGTCTGACCGAATTGATCGTGAGTGCAGGCAAGGTTGAAAAGAAGCGTCGGCCTACCAAGCCGACACTCGGTTCCAAAACGCGCCGCCTGGAGGGGAAGGCCAGGCGTAGCGGTATCAAGGCGGGCAGAGGGAAGGTGGAGTTCTAGCCGGGATCCATAATGCTCTCCAATATGCCTTATCTACTGCACCAATCGTGATTTAAGTGGAAAGCCCTAAAGTCCCGTATTTCATAGGCCAAATCGATCCCTTCGATAAATTAGTGGAATTATTTATGGTTTTTCCGCTGAATAAACAAAATAGATCGTGATATTCCACCGATTAATTTCTCCAGATTCGTGATTTTCCACTTATTAATTGAAGCGCCTTTTGACCCAATATGTGCGTAATTCTCACAAAATTTTCAGCTCGACGAATGGGGTCGAGCGTATCCGGTGACTCAGAAACTGAGTGGCGCCAGATCCCAAGCACTACGACCTCTTCGTCTTGCTTGAAGCCTTTGACCATTCGGGCTGGTTCGCCTAAATGCTGACCTCCAAACTGATGCCATTGGATGGGTTAATTGGATCGGCGTACACCAGGCCTGTCTTTAAGGGCGTATCGCACACTCTTGATACGGCCTTGGGTCGCAATAGGGGGCTGCAAAGTGTTCTGTGGCACACCGTGATAAGCGTGTCACTCCCTCAGGCGAAGAAATGAGGGACCGTATGCGTGCCTCTATCCTGTCCTGAAGAAGCAATCTCACATCAGGATCCGACTCTCCACCTGATCTGCTAATGATCCCCGCACTATCGTTCGTAGGTATTACCACCAGTGCTGATTTTGTAGATGGTTTCCGAATAGGGAAGACGTGCAATGATGGTCGTGACGTTCACCACACCCGCCATGGTCATCCCTCGGCACATCAGGCTGACATAGCCTTGGACAACACTATCGAAGGACGTGATCCGACTTCAGGCTAGGAAGGCGTTGGAATCAGGAGCGATCACCCAGGAAGAGTACGACCGCCTCATAGAAATGCTTGACGAAGTCAGCGCGCCGCCTCCTCCAGGTTCTGCAAACGTGAGTAAAAACAAACAAGGTTATTGAAAAAACATTCATGGCCAGGGGCACACTTAGTCACCTTCCTGACGGTAGTGTACCCTGGATTCTTGGCGTCAACCCCATTCATAAATCGCAACAATTTGCGTGGTGCGTTTTTCGCTCGGCCAGAAGCCTTTTTCAGGGAGGCAGATCATAATGTCGCCCCGCTTGAAGCCGCCGGCTCAACCGTTACCATCTCGCCCAAGGTCAGGATCCTAGATCCAAATTCAATTGCACTAAATCAAGGTGGTTCTAATGATCTGGTTTCTACAGGGTCAGGCTTCTCAGCGCGACATCATTCTGGGCGCCTTGGAGGCACTCCCAGCCGACGTGCGCGTATTCGCATCCCATGGGGGTGACCGGCCGGAGATCACCGGTTTGGCTCACGGCAGCTTTAAGGAGCCTGAAGACCGCGAAGATCGCATCGACTGGGTGCTCCGCACTGCAATCGAGAACTCGATTAAGGTGGTCTTAGCTGGTCGCGTTGGGGGCGCGTATGAGAGCCGTCGTGCGGATTTTGAGCGCGCAGGCATCACGCTTGTTACCGGCGGTATGAGCAAGCGCACTTTTGAGCTGGTTGACGACAAGGCCAATTTTACAGCCGAGGCAGAACGCGCTGGGTTGGCTTGCATCCCCGCTATCCCGGTTGAAAACCCAGACCAACTACGCGCTGCCTATGAAACCTTGAGTCCGACTTCAGAGGTTTGCATCAAGCCGGTTGTTGGCATCTATGGACAGGGATTCTGGCGGTTCAAGGCCGGGGTTGACCCATTCCGCTGCTTTGCGAACCCAGATGCTCGAGAAGTCGACTTCGAGACTTATCATCGGATCTACTCGGCCGGGCCAGCTCGTGAGCCGATGCTGGTAATGCCCTACCTCCCAGGGCCAGAGTGCTCCGTAGACATGGTTTGTGAGGGCGGCAAGGTAGTAGCGTATGTCGGTCGCCGGAAGGCCGGAGCGCACCAAACTTTCGAGCGAGACACGCCTGCAACCGATCTGGCTGTCGCCGCGGCTCAGCATTTCGATTGTGACGGCATCATCAACGTCCAGACCCGCGATGGCGCCGATGGGATGCCAAGGCTTCTAGAGATCAACCCACGATATTCAGGTGGTGTTGGCTACACCCGTGAAGCTGGTGTCAACCTGGCGGGTATCTTCGCTGCGCGCCGGCTTGGCCTCCCAGAACCACAGATTTCTTGGAAGGAGGGGGTGCGAATTCGGGCGATCACTATTGCCGTTACGGCCCCAGCTGGGTGATAGAATGGCCATCATTCTGGTACCACGTGTACCAAATCTAGATTAAAGTTTCTGTCTACTCAGGGAGCGAGACATGCTGACGCCAGGCGCCAATGTTGCACTTTCTTCACAAAAAGCATCGTGGACGCTGGAGTCTTCGCAGCAGAATGCTTTTGGCTCGACCGCAGCTGTCGCGCTGATCCCTGTTGATGACAAACGATCCCCAAGGGGAGCTGCCGCTCTCTTTCATATTGAGCAGCCCGCTTGGATGCAATGGAGTGGCAGTCGGGAGCAGGTCGGCTGCTCGCTTCAGTTCGGGAGCCTGCCTGCCGGCAGTGATCGCGTTCTGCTGATCGTCTACAGATATTCCAACCTCGGGCCGGTTAGCTCTCTTGGCCACCTGAAGCTCAAGGTTGATCAAACGGTTTCTTACGACCTAGATACCAGCGCGTTTGGCGAGAGCGCGTTGATATTGGGCGAGTTCTATTCCCGCGGTGGACAATGGAAATTCCGGGCCATGGCAGAAGGCTCAGCCTATGGTCTGGCGGCGTTTGGCCGCAAGCTCGGGGTGGAGATTGACGAAGCCAACCCTGACCATCCAGAGGTTGGGAGTCGTGACTCTCGCTCTAATGGCGGTGCAACTGCCGCCACTGGCACTGGCTTTGCTGTATCCAGCAACGTGCTGCTGACCTGCGCCCATGTCATCGAGGGGATGTCGTCGATTGAGATCAGTTCCTTCAATGGTCGATACCGAGCTGAGCCAGTGATGGTCGACACTTCAAACGACATTGCATTGCTCCGAGTAGATGGTGCGCCATTGACGCCCGTCCAATTCGCCGCAACCGGCGGCTGCTCCCTGGGCGATGCAGTGACAGCGATTGGCTTCCCAATGTCGGGATTTGCTGGCGGTGGCGCGCATGTCACTCAGGGCGGCGTCTCCGCCCTGTTCGGACTGCGTAACGACTCGAGCCTCTTGCAGTTCACAGCGGCTATTCAACCCGGGTCGAGTGGTAGTCCACTGTTCGACTCGCGGGGGAGTGTGATCGGCATGGTTACTTCAACCGTGCCAGATGCGCAGAACATGAACTTTGCGGTCAAGTCCCATTTGCTCGGCGCCTTCTTAGAAGCTTGCCATATCCACATCACAGTCAATGACTCTCATGCAGCGCAGACACCTGCCGATATAGCGAGGGGTGTTCAACCGTCGCTTTGGAAAATCGAAGCGCGAAATTAAATGCTGCAGGCCATTGAAATTAAAAGTGCGCACGTTAGGTTCACTACTATCGTCCACGGAACTCCAACATGGAGCATAGTTTAGTGAATCAACCGTTTTCAAAGTTGAGCGCCACGCTGAAGCGCGGCATTCTCGAAGTTGATGTGCATCAGGCTTCCATTTTGCCTGAGTCGCTTTTTGGCTTTGCCGAGCGGCGCAATCCGAAACGAGCATTTTTGTTTGTTTCTCGGGTGCTGGGTAAGCACATTCCCGTCAAGCCATCGGTGATGCAGCAATCCTATAAGGCCTTGGCTGCACAAATCCCATCCGACCTGCCAGGCCCTGTACTTGTCATCGGTATGGCAGAGACAGCCGTCGGCCTGGGGGCGGGCGTTCATCGAGCCCTCAGCGAGTCACGGGCTGACACCATGTACATCGTCAGTACCCGCCACCCGGTGGGCGATCAGATCTTTGCTCGTTTTGAAGAAGAGCACAGCCATGCCAGTGCACACTTAATTCATGAGCCGTCCGAACCTCAACTCTCGGAAATGATGCGCAGCGCCAAGTCGCTGGTGCTCGTTGATGATGAGGCCTCGACCGGTCGCACCTTCATCAATCTACACCGCGCCCTTGTGGACGCTGGCCTCAACCAGATCGAGCGCGTTGTCACCTGCGTGCTGACTGATTGGTCTGCAGGCGCTGTATCGAGCAGCATCGGTGAAGCGGCCGCACAGGTATCCCTGCTGAGTGGCGCTTACAGCTTCACTGAAGATCCTGAAGCTCCGCTTCCTGAAATGCCGGACACCGGCACTGTGGCAGCTGGAGATTGGGCTGTGAACCCCGAAAACGATTGGGGCCGACTGGGTACCCGTGGGGTCGCAGACACCCTGGGGCTCAACATCGCTGTCCAGCCGGGTGAGCGGGTCATCGTCCTCGGTACCGGTGAGTTCGTTTGGAAGCCCTTCCTGCTGGCTGAACGCCTTGAGCGCGCTGGCGCCGATGTGCATTTCAGCTCGACTACCCGTTCGCCAATTGCACTAGGCCATTCGATTGGGCACGCGCTGAATTTCTCGGACAACTACGGTCTTGGCATCGTCAACTTCCTCTACAACGTGGCACCCGGGGAATTCGATCGAGTGCTGATCTGCAGTGAGACGGACGCACAGGCCGTGCCGCCTGCGTTGGTTGAGACTTTGAACGCGGAGGTGATCGTCGATGGCAAATAAGCGCCCGCTGGCCCTGGTCGACCTGGACGACACGCTCTTCCAAACCGCTCGAAAAATGCCTGAGGGCACTTCGCGCTATCCGGCGTCCTTTGACGTTAACGGTGAAGTGAGCGGTTTCCAGACCGAGATGCAGAAGCAGTTCCTTGGGTGGCTTCTGGCAACGACTGATGCGGTACCCGTTACTGCGCGCAGTGCCGAGGCCTTCAACCGTGTTCGTCTGGATTTCACTGGCCCTGCTATTTGCTCCCATGGCGGCCTGATCCTGAATCCCGACCGCTCCGTCAATATGGACTGGCATGGCGTGATGAATGGAATTCTCTCGGCGTTCCAGGACCGCTTGCCCGTGCTGTGTGAGACGGCGTTGCGTATTGGGGACGAGCAAGGTGTATCGCTTCGTGGCTGGGTTGTGGAAGAGGCCGATCAGCGTCACTACGTTGTGGTCAAGCACAACAACGGTTCTGACGCTGACCTGATTCTGGTGCGCAACAAGCTGAGAGAAGCTGGCCTGATCGAAGGCATGCACACTCATTCCAACGGCAACAACCTTGCCCTGTTACCTGCAGGTCTGTCCAAGCGCGTCGCTGTTGAGCACTTCCTCAAGCAGGATCGTGAGTTGAACGGGGAGCGCCCTGTGCTCGGCTTCGGCGATAGCATCACCGATCTCGGCTACATGAACCTCTGCGATTTCTGGTCGACTCCGGCGCGGAGCCAGCTTGCCGCATTGGTGGAGGACAGCATCCATGCTTAACCCGATCCTGACCTCGATGACTGTTGGTAGCGGTAGCTACTTGCCTGAGGATGTTCATTTCCTTTTGCAGCCAGTGAACATCGGCCTGACCGATGTGCTGGAAAAGGAGCGGCTGATCCAGTCCAAGCAAAAGCACTACTCGGAAATGATCAGCCAGGAAGATGCGCCGTCACAGACTCACATGCAGTTGTTCGAGCGAGCGATGACTCAGAACGGCCTGCGCATGGCGGCGGACGTTCAATCCCTGGCTCTGGCCTTGGAAGAACGCTATCAGGGTCCGACGATTGCGCTCGTGTCCTTCGTTCGCGCCGGGCTTCCGCTTGGGGTTCTGTTACGCCGTGCATTGATTGACCTGGGCCGCGATGCACATCACTACGGCATCAGCATCGTCCGCGATCGTGGTATCGACACTGTTGCGCTTGAATCTATCATCGCTGCGCACGGCGCCGAGAACATCGTTTTCGTCGATGGGTGGACGGGCAAAGGCGCAATCTCTGGGGAGATCAAGCGCAGCCTTGCAGGAGACAGCCGTTTCCCTGAAGACCCCCGACTGGTCGTACTGGCAGATCCGTGCGGACGGGCCTGGCTGGCAGCCTCGGCTGAAGACTGGATCATCCCATCCGGTATTCTCGGTGCGACCGTCTCCGGTTTGGTTTCCCGTTCGATCTGGCCGAGTGATGGCGGGTTGCATGGTTGCGTCGTATACGACCACCTGCGAGAGCACGACGTGACCCGGGCTTTCATTGATCGGATCGAAGCAGCTCGAGCTGCCGTCGAGGTAAGTCCGGCCCTGCCGTGGACACCAGAAGAGGCAAAGAACCTGCAGAACGATGCACTTGATGTCGTCAGCCGTCTTGCTGACCGATTTGGTGTGACCAATTTGAATCGCATCAAGCCCGGTATCGCCGAAGCGACTCGCGCTGTGCTGCGCCGTGTCCCAGATCAGGTACTGGTGCGGGACCGCAGCGATGCAGATGTCCAACTGCTGATCCATCTGACTGACCGTGCCGGCATCCAGGTACAGGAAGCTGGTGAAGGCTTGGGGCCCTACCGTGCCGTTACTATCATCCGGGAGGTGAGCTAATGGACCGCATCTCCCCGTGGGCACTGGGCGCGACGCTCTACATGCCTGCAACTCGAGCCGATATCGTCGAGGTGATTTGCGCTGATAAGCAGCCTGGTCTTCGCTCGCTCGTTATCTGCCTAGAGGACGCGGTTGCCGCGACCGATGTTGAGCATGCTCTGGAGTCGCTGCGCGCGATCCTGACTGCTATCGGGCCCCGAGTTAATCGCTCTCCAAGAAGTCCACTGGTTTTCGTTCGACCGCGTGATTCGAGGATGGCGGCTGTACTCAATGAGTGGCCAGAAATCACCGCAGCGCATGGGTTCGTAGTGCCGAAACTGTCCCTTGCCACATTGGGCGAGTGGGTCCGAGCAGTTACCAACCCCGACCTGCTGTTGATGCCCACGCTTGAAACCAGCGACGTATACAACCCTGGGGCGATGGGCGAGTTGGGTTGCGCGCTTCGCGCAGAGCTGGGGGATCGAATCCTTGCGTTGCGCATCGGTGGAAATGA
Organism: Pseudomonas sp. FYR_7; assembly: GCF_043106155.1. Lineage (NCBI taxonomy): Bacteria > Pseudomonadati > Pseudomonadota > Gammaproteobacteria > Pseudomonadales > Pseudomonadaceae > Pseudomonas > Pseudomonas sp. FYR_7. Next base: position 145,270 of record NZ_JBICMI010000053.1, on the reverse strand, counting down.
TCTTATGAGTTGCCTGGGGTTGCGCCGAAACCCGGCAACGACCTTGTATCAGACCCCAATGGGGTACGTGATCCCAATGCTGTGCGGGGTCCTTGGGGCACAAGGTTTTGCTCTTACCGCGCCTGTCTTCGAGCAGCTCGCAACACCTCAGCTGCTCGCTGAGGAGCTGGACCTGGACATTGCCCATGGGCTGGTTGGTAAGACAGCGATCCACCCGACTCAGATTGCGCAGATTCATGACGGCTTCCGCGTTCCTCTTGAGGACTACAACTGCGCCAAGCTCATCGTCGATGGTTCTGCGCCCGCTGTCTTCAAGCACAACGATGCGATGGTTGAACCAGCGACCCACTACAACTGGGCCGTCAACATCATCGAACGGGTGAAATGGCACGGAGTGAAACCCGCAGAAGCAGGTATAGCGGAGCCAGTTCGCTTGGCTGAGGCAGTTCGATGACCCAGGAATTGATTGAAGCTGGCCCGGCCTCCGGCCAGGTCCTGTCGGTTTTTGACTTCGACGGCACCCTGACGCGGCGAGACACTTTCGTCCCATTCCTGCTGTTTGCGTTCGGTAAGCGGAAGTTCGCCGCACGGGTGATACGCATGCTTCCTGCGTGCATTCGCTACCTCGGCAAGGGAATGAGTCGCGACGAGCTTAAAGCTGTGCTTGTCGCCACCTTCCTGACTGGTGTTGAGGAGGCTTGGGTGAAGCGGAAGGCTGCGGAATTCAGGCGGGCGTTTTGGGTACGGCTCATGCGGCCGGCCGGCGTAGAATCCGTCGCGTCCGAGGTTGCAAGCGGTGCCCTGGTAACAATCTGTTCAGCTTCTCCGCGGATAGTGCTCATGCCATTCGCTCAGGAGCTGGGTATCAGCTTGATTGGGACTGAGCTTGAAGTAGTTGAAGGCAAGCTAACAGGCGCGCTTAGCGGGAGTAACTGCCGCTGCGAAGCAAAGGTACTTCGCCTGGAAGCTGTATATGGCCCGCTGGCCCAGTACAAGCTACGAGCTTGGGGTGACACCCGCGGGGATCAAGAGCTACTTGCTGCAGCGCAAGAGCCGCACTGGCGGCACTTTCACCCGCGCTGGCAACGTGGCCGGATGAAGATTGAGAAAATTGGTGCGCGTGTGAACTCGACGGACGCGACCACAAATTCAGTTACGGGTGTCTCCTCTGGCACCCAACAGCACGATGACCAACAAGGAGCGTAACGATGGCACTTACCCTTTCGAAGAATCAGTCCATTTCTCTGGAGAAGACCGCGGGCTCGGGTCTGTCCAAGGTAACCCTGGGTCTGGGCTGGGATCCTGTGAAAGCTACTGGTCTTTTCGGCAAGATTTTCGGTGGTGGCGGTGGAGAGATCGACCTCGACGCGTCGTGCATCATGCTGGATGGCGACCTGAAGCCGGTCGACTTGGTGTGGTTCCGCCAGTTGAAATCCAAAGATGGTTCGATACAGCATTCTGGTGACAACCGCACTGGTGAGGGTGAGGGTGATGATGAGTCGATTACCGTAAACCTGAGCAACGTTCCTGCATCGGTCAAGCACCTGGTGTTTACGACTAACAGCTTCACTGGGCAGAACTTCTCTCGCATCCAAAATGCGTACTGCCGCATCGTCAATGACGGCAATAAACAGGAATTGGCGCGTTTCAACCTCAGTGACCAGGGTGAGCACACTGGAGTGGTCATGGCCAACCTGTCGCGCGGCGCTTCTGGCTGGGAGTTCAAAGCTATCGGTAAGACTACCCATGGCCGTACTGCTGACGACTTGGTGAACCTGGCCGTTCAGGCGGTGCGCGCATGACAACCTTGGTCCCTGGTGGTAACGCACCGGTAGCGACCGGGAGCCTGCGGGTGGAGGTGGGCTATTCGCCCATTCCAGGTGCAGACATTGATGTGTCTGCATTTGCCCTGACCACAACTGGAAAGGTCCGTGGCGACAATGACATGTGCTTCTACGGCCAGCCCAGTGTACTGGGTGGGTCGGTGCAGCTGGTTGATACGGCTGCTGGCCGCGCCGTGTTCACCGTTGACCTCAGCCGGCTGGACGCAGCTATCGAAAAGGTCGCGCTGACGGCGACCATCTACGAGAACAAAGCCAGCTTCGACCGTGTACCCATGCTTGTGGTCACTGTGTCTGGCGGCATTGAGACCCAAATCCCGACTTCGGGTATGAAGGAAACCGCGCTCATTCTTGGCGAGTTTTACCGTCGCCAGGGTGCGTGGAAATTCCGATGTGTCGCTCAAGGCTTTGCCGGTGGCCTTGCACCACTGGCAACCCACTTTGGTGTCGACATTGCGGCCCCGGCCCCGACGCCAGCTCCAAGTGCTGCGCCGGCACCTGCTCCAGCGCCTACCCCAGCACCGGCCCCTGCTCCAAAGTCGACTATCAGCCTGAGTAAGGTGACCCTCGACAAGACTCGATCCTCGATCAGCCTGGAAAAGACAGCTGCTGGGTTCGGTGAAATCCGGGTGAACCTGAACTGGAACCAAGGAAAGTCCGGCGGCTTCTTCAATCGTAGTAAGTCTATTGACCTCGATGTTGGCTGCTTGTTTGAGTTGCAGGATGGCCACAAGGGCGTGGTCCAAGCCCTTGGCAACGCATTCGGCGCCCTTGAGCACGAGCCTTACATTCAACTCATGGGTGATGACCGAACTGGCTCCGTATCCGGCGGCGAGTGGATTTACATCAATGGGAAGAAGTGGAGTGAGATCAAGCGAATCCTGGTTTACGCCTTCATCTACGACGGTGCACCGAACTGGGGGCAGACTGATGGTGTGGTCACCATTTTCATCCCTGGCCAGCCAGAGATTGAAGTCCGTTTGAACGAGGAGGGTGGAAGTCTCGGTTGTTGCGCCATTGCTCTCCTTGAAAACGACAACGGCGCCGTTAAGGTGTCTCGTAGGGTCGACTTCCATAGAAACCAAGAGCCCATGGATAAGGCCTACCGTTGGGGTCTGCGCTGGAGCGTTGGTTCCAAGTAATCCACTTTCGGGCGGGGTTTCGGTCCCGCCACTTTGAGGTACGAACAATGCTCAGTTGGTTGAAAGCAAAAGGTGCGCAAGCACGCGAGGCCCTGACTGCCGAAGTAGGCAAGCACAAGAATCGCAAGTTCATGGAAGCAACCGCCAACGGCTGCGCCATGGTAGCTGTAGCGAGCAATGGCTCAGGTCCTGAAGAAAAGCAAAAGATGATCGGCTTCATCAACAACTCCCCAGAGTTGAAGGTGTTCAGCCTGACCGACGTACTCGCCGTGTTCAACGACGCGATGAGCAAGTTCGAATTTGACCCGCAGATCGGTCAAGCAGAAGCGTTGAAGGTCATCGGCAGAATCAAAGACAACGAAGGGGCTGCGCGCCTTCTCGTACGCGTTACCTGCTCCGTCGGCGCATCCGATGGTGACTTTAATGAAAAGGAAAAGGCGGCATGCCGTCTGATCTGCATGGAGCTGGGCCTCTCCCCAGCTGATTTCGAACTTTAAGGACTGACCCGTGGAAGTTACCCATATCGGTTTCCCCCCGTTGACCATGATGGTTTTCGTCGGCATCGCCTTAGGCGCTCTGCTGCTCGACATGGTTACGCATCGCGGCGATAAGCCGGTCTCGCTGGCAAAAGCGTCTGTCTGGTCCGTGTTCTGGATTGCCATATCCCTCGCGTTTGCAGGATTCCTGTACGTTCAGCACGGGCCTGAAGTCGCCAGCCTGTTCGTCACCGGTTACGCCCTTGAGAAGGTTCTCAGCGTCGATAACCTTTTCGTGTTCATGGCAATCTTTGCCTGGTTCAAAGTTCCTGATGGCCTGCGCCACCGCGTGCTCTACTGGGGCATCATCGGCGCTATCGTTTTCCGCGGCATTTTCGTTGCGATCGGTACCGGCCTTCTGGCGTTCGGCCCTTGGGTAGAAATCGTATTCGCACTGATCGTGGCCTGGACCGCCGTCATGATGCTTCGTAGCGGCGGTGATGATGAGGAGGAGGAAGACTACTCCAAGCACATCGCCTATCGATTCGCCAAGAAACTGTTCCCGGTCTGGCCAAGGCTGCACGGCAACCAGTTCTTCGTTAGCCGCAAGGTTCTCGAGGGCGAGTTGCTGAAACCTGAGAACAAAGGCATGAGCCTGGCGGCCAAAGGTGGTTTGTTTGCTACCCCGCTGTTCCTGTGCTTGGTTGTCGCTGAAGTATCGGATGTGCTGTTTGCCTTCGACTCCGTGCCGGCTGTGATCGCGGTGAGCCGTGAGCCTCTCATCGTTTACTCCGCTATGCTGTTCGCCATTCTGGGCTTGCGTACGATGTACTTCGTACTCGAGGCCCTGAAGCGCTACCTGGTACACCTGGAGAAAGCTGTCATTGCACTGCTGTTCTTCATCGCGGTAAAACTGGGCCTCAACGCCACAGACCATATGTTCCACCACGGCTTCAAGATCGATCCAAATACCAGCCTCCTCATCGTGATGGTGGTGTTGGTAATCGGCATCGTTGCAAGTGTGATCTTCCCCGAAAAGGAAGACACTCAAGCAGAATCCAACTGAATCACTCGTACCCTAACAAGGAGTTTAAGAAATGGCTTTGACCCTGCAGAAAGGCGGCAACCTGTCCCTGACCAAAACTGACCCGTCGCTGACCAAGATCATCGTCGGCCTGGGCTGGGACCCGCGTTCGACCGATGGCACCGAGTTCGACCTCGACGCCAGTGCATTCCTGCTGGCTGCCAATGGCAAGGTTCGCGGTGAAGCAGACTTCATCTTCTACAACCAGCTGAAGAGCCAAGACGGTTCGATCGAGCACACCGGCGACAACCGTACTGGCGCTGGCGACGGCGATGACGAAGTACTGAAGGTCGACCTGAGCCGCGTGCCAGCGGACATCGACAAGATCGCGTTCACCGTTACCATCCATGACGCCGATGTTCGCAAGCAGAACTTCGGTCAGGTCGGCGGTTCGTTCATCCGTATCGCCAACGATGTGACTGGTGCTGAGGTCGTTCGTTACGACCTGGCCGAAGATGCTTCGACTGAAACCGCGATGATCTTCGCTGAGCTGTACCGTAACAACGGCGAGTGGAAATTCCGCGCCGTTGGCCAAGGCTACGCCGGCGGCCTGAAGGCTCTTGCCAACTCGTACGGCCTGAATTTCTAAGGTCCGTTATCCGTCGTTAGCACCACACGGTGCTAAAGACCACTCCATCTATTTTCAAGGGATTATCCAATGGCTGTCTCGCTGACCAAAGGCTCCAACGTATCGCTTTCTAAAGAAGCTCCTGGCCTGTCCGAAGTGGTCGTTGGCCTGGGCTGGGACCCTCGTGTAACCGACGGTACCGAGTTTGACCTCGATGCATCCATCTTCATCACCGGTGAAAATGGCAAAGTCCTGAACGACAACAGCTTCATCTTCTACAACAACAAAACCTCGCAAGACGGTTCTGTTGAGCACTTGGGCGACAACCGCTCCGGCGCGGGTGAAGGCGACGACGAGCAGGTCAACATCAAGCTGACCGGCCTGGCTGCAGACGTCAAAAAACTGGTTTTCGCGGTCACCATCCACGAAGCCGAAGGACGCAAGCAGAGCTTCGGTCAGGTGGGCAACGCCTACATCCGCGTCGTTAACAAGGCAGACGGTAAAGAGCTGGCGCGCTACGACCTGAGCGAAGACGCTTCGACTGAAACCGCGATGATCTTCGGTGAGCTGTACCGTCACAACGACGAGTTCAAGTTCAAGGCGATCGGTCAAGGTTTCGCTGGCGGCCTGAAGCCACTGGCTGAAGCTCATGGCGTTTCCATCGGCTAATTCGAGCCTGTAGGAAAAGCCCCTGCTAACACGGCAGGGGCTTTTTTTTGTCAGGTGGTTCGTTCTGACCACCTAGCTTTGCGCGCACACGTGATGCGCATGGATTGCGGAGTTTCAAGTGATTAAGAGAATCTTGGTTTCCAGTGCTGTGGTCACCATGCTGGCCGGCTGCGGCCAGGCAGCAAATGACGTACGTCTTTCCCTGGCACTCAACGAGTTAAGGCAGAACTGCTTCGGTAATGACACGTATAGCTGCAGGAGCCAAACGATCGACTTTAACCAGAAAGCCCTGGAGCTAACCGACTTCAAAAATGACGTGGCCAAAGAGAACATCACCAAGCTTTTCGGCGATGAAGGATGGTCGCTGTACAAGGATGTCGCGGACGAGTTTGTTGATGCCGGCATCGACGCCCTTGAGGACATGCGACCGAACATTTTTGCGCGCATCGTCTTTGGTGACTCGCAACCGATGTCTCCTAAAGGATTTGTGATGACCTTCAACCCTGAGGACATGGGACGGGCTTTGGGCGAGATCCAAAAGGAGTTTTCTGTTCGTGCGAAGAAGGCAGGTCTGAAGCCAGACGATCAGGCACTTCGGAGTTACCAAATGATTGCCGATGCCGTGAACGGCAAAGGTAGCCCGAGCTCTGTCGAGCCGGAGCCGAATGCCGGCGCTGATACCTTGGCAGCAGGTCCGGCCGAGCCGCAATTGAATAACCCAGTTGCCACCCCACCTGCAGTCGTGATGGCTCAATCTACTGTTGCAGCACAGTCGTTCCCTGACTTGACTGTGGCAATCAATGCGTACATCGCGGGGCTCGATACAGACGGCGGTGTAGAGTACCCAGAAGGTCGGCAAATCATTCAGGTGGACCTGAATGGTGACGGTGAATTTGATGCCGCAGTGCTCTATACCATCGAAGGCTCAGGCGGCTCACAGTCGGCCTATCACTCCCTCGCAGCGTTCTACCACGCGCCAGAGGGTTGGCAGGCTCAAGGTGGCGATGCTGCAATTAGTGGAGCCGTTCGTGAGGCGCGCGATGTCGGCAGTCGCACCATCTTCATCGACGCCCTTGTTCATGGAGATGATGATCCACGTTGCTGCCCGACGCAGCCATACCCTCAGCGCTTCCAGTGGAGTGGTGAGAAGTTCATCGAGCTCCCAGGCGCTTAAACGCTAGTTCTCAACCGGGCGCATGTTCAGACCTTCGTATCTGCCGTCATGCGTGCGAGACACTGCTATGACAGTAAGCGCCCAGTTTTACAATCATAAGTCAAGGAAAAGGCTATGGGGTGGAGGTTCAGTAAGCGGATCACGATTGTGCCGGGCGTAAGGCTTAATATCTCCCCCAGCGGATTGTCCGCTTCAGTTGGCCCGAGGGGCCTAAGCATGACAATGGGACGTAATGGCACGTTTCTGAACGCTGGCCTACCCGGGACCGGGTTGTCCTACCGTCAGCGCTTGGATGGTGCACGTCAGTCACCATCCAGCTCCTCCGGTTCAGCGGGCTATTCAGGGCCGATCAAGATCAGCGTGCAGGATGACGGTACGCTATTGATTGTCGATGAGGCAGGAAGTCCGGTTCCTGCAGGAGTTGTGAGGCGCGTTAAGAGCGAACAGGCTGCAGAGATTGAAGCGCTGCTCACAAAAGCTGCAGAGAGTTTGAACCAGGATCTCAATGATTGCTTGAACGTCCACGTAGGCACCCCTCGGCCGGGTACTATGCCGGCATTACCGCCTCCTTTTTCGATGCCGATTCCGACGGCGCCGACGTCAGTTGAGCCTAGCTTCGTTGATAGGTTGTTCAGGTCTGGCAAGCTAGAGGCTGACCGCCTCACCAACGAGCAGATCTACCAGCAGGATCTATCGGAGTGGGAGGCAGCCCGTGACGCGCATGACAATGAGCGCTCGGAAGCTGAGAAGACCTTTCGCCTGGCTGCGAAGGGATTCAGTGCTCATATGGAGAAAGCGCTTGATTACGTGCTGAGCGGCATAGCCTGGCCCAAGGAAACGAATGTTGCCTATCAGTTCACCTACGATGCAGCCGGGATAGCATTGGATGTGGATCTACCTGACGAGGGTGATACCCCGCGGCGTACTGCCGAGGCAAAAGGCAATGGAAAACTCACCTTCAAGACACGAAGTGATGCCCAGGTGCGACGGGACTTTGTGGGATTGTGTTACGGCTCTTTGTTCAGGGTCGTTGGCGAGGTATTCGCGCTGCTGCCGGCAATCAATCGCTGCCTGGTGTCAGGGTATGTTCAGCGTAATGACCCCGCGACCGGTCGCCTAGAGGAGCCGTATATCTTGTCTGTAGTCGTGCGACGGGAAGACTGGGACCTTTTGGACTTTGGCCGCATTGAGCACATAGATCCTGTCGGCGCGCTGAATAGCTGGGGTGCTCGGGTCGACTTGGACCGTTCTGCGCGTTTCCGGGAGATCCAACCGTTCGACCTTAAGTATTTGGGCTGAGATTAACTGCGGCACCGTGGTGCCGCAGCTTTCAAGCACTTACTAGGTGATGATCCCTTTGGCACGCGCCTCGATCAGCCATCCTGGGAATTCTTCCATCAATTTTTCGTACAGAGCTTCTTCGGTGAGATCGTGGAGGTCATCCATAGCGAAGAAGCTACAGTTGTCGACAACGCGGCCGGGCATATCGTCAAGGCGCTCCAGGATGCCGTAACCGTTGCCGCCTAAGCCTACAAATTGCCAGAAGAACGGACTGCCTGAGGCCTCCATCATCAGCTGGGTGATCTCACGGTTTTTGTGCACGCCGCCGTCGCTGAGGAAAATGATGTAGACCGGTTCTGATCCACCCAAGCGGTTATAGAAATCTATAACCATCCTCATCGCGCGTGGTTCGTCATTTACGCGCTGGCCCACATCCCACTTCCGCCAACCGCCTTGCTCAGTGTCGATGTAGTCGCTGTAGTTGGATAGAGTGGCTGGCGAGAGCTGAACTGGTTTTGCCCCAAACCCAAAAACATCCAGCTCGCCGTCATCATCGAAGGCTACGGCGAGTGGCATCAGCCGGTTCATGGCCTCTTGCACTCTGCCTCGGCTGTACTGGCCATTCATAGAACCACTCACATCGAGCACGAAGCCTAGCTTCGCTCTCACCTTGGTGAGGTTGTTTTTCTCCAGGCTGATCTGAGCTTTTTTTGCCAGGCTGAGTAATGCTGGCGCTTGGGCTGCGACCTTTTTCTCGAGAGATACCGTTGCCTGGACAAGAGGCGGCGTAGCAGGTGCTGGAGGCGCGGTCGCGGGTTCATCGCTCACCTCACCGCCGAAGTGGCGCACAAGCGCGCTCAAGCCTTCTTTGAAGCCCTGCAGGTTGGCAAGCATGCGCCACTCGCCACCCTTGCGGTAAATGTCGACAACCATGATCGCCTTCTCGACGGTGAACGTGCCCCCGTCAAACTCGCACGTGGCTGCGCTTGGTGCATCAGGGCCACTCACAACGAAGCGACTGGACGAGATGTCTTTCATGGCACCCGGACCGTCAATCGCCGCGGTGAATACCAATCGATCGATCGTTGCCGGCAATGCGCCCAGGTTGATTTCGAACTGGCCTTGTCCAATCAGCCGGATGGCATCACCAGGTGCGGAGGTTTGGTTGAAGAACACCATGAAGCGGTCGTCGGACAGCTTCGATTGCTGATCAAGCCCGAAACAGGCTACGTCGATCACATTGCTTGACTGAATGGAGACCGCAACCGTGAGGCGGTCAGAAATACCTATGCTGGACAGCGGCAGGCGCTGGCCCTGTGTGATTTGCATACTGCGTCCTTGAGAAGTCAGATCCGGCGGTTGAGAAGCCAGGACAGCGCCCTGGCGGTGCCCAACACAGCTTAACGTCCGGGGGAATAACGGCGAAGGTAAAGCCTACTGGTTCGGGACCATTGGCCTATGCCGGGCGCGCAGCTTTCGGCGGACGAGGAGGGTGATCACAAGCACAAGAATGAGCAGCCCGCCGAAAAAGAGGGTAACGAAAATTGGGAAAGGCTCGATGTTGCTGGTTGTGGCCTTGATGTCGGTGATGTTTGGGAACATCGAGAAGATCTGGAAGCGCCAGCCGTAATACCTGATGACCGCGAGCTGGTTCGCGTCACGCGAGTAGTCCTGGGCCTTAGCCTGCAGGTCGGCGCTATCGAATTTGAAGTACCACGGGAATCCCCAACCGGTATCCTCATTTCGATAGACCGCTACCTCACGATTTGCGTCGGTTGAAACAGTGTTGATGAAATAGACATCTCGGGTTGGACCATCAGCCGGGTTCTCAGCGCTGATCACGCCATCTGCATCCATGCGCTTCACCTCGACACCAGTCACATGAACGACCTCATGGCGCGGTAAGTAGAAGTGGAGGCATAAACCGATTGCCGTAACCAGCACCAAGCTGAGGATTCCAAGCGAACGTTTTACCCAGGGCATCAAAGTGATCACTCTTTTGAAATTGGCAATATGCAGGGAAAGTGAGGCACCTGCGCTGCAGAGTTGTTGCAAACCGCTTCAGGCCGGCGAGTATTGATGCTGCCATATCGGGGCGGGTGGGCCTAGCATTCTTCCACCCGCCATGATGCTCAGCTGACCCTTCTGGGCAAGTCGCGTGCGCCTGGTGGCGCACGGAATAGGGGGGCTTATGTCAGAGCAGGGACTCGGTTGAATTCCAGGCATTCGCTAACAGGGGCGAACTTAGGGTTACGGCACACCCATGCAGTGAGGGCGGTGTATGCCGCAGAGAGAGCCGTGATCAATGCCATGGTTGCCTTTCGCTCACGTCGATTGCGGGCATCGGCTCTTGCCTGGGATTCGCCCTTACGACGCGCACCACCGTTGAACAGCGAGGCAATCAGCAACCCGATGACGACATAGAAGACTGAAATCAGAGTCAGCTTCGCCACCAAGGTCAGGAAGATGCTTAAGCCACCCCTGTTGTTCTTCGCAGTCGAGTAAATCGCGTAGGCAATCGAGAGGACGAAACCAGCTACCACAGCGATAGCGGATACGACGCCTGGCATTTCAAGCCAGCGACAAATCGCGCCTGTAGCGATCCCGAGCGCAGGTAGTAGGTTCGTGATCAAAGCATCTGTGTAGTCGCTGTAGATGGTTGCAGACCCGCTATGGTGGCGCACAACAGCCCAGATGGAGAGGAGTAACCCCAGCACCAGGGTGTATTTCCAGCCAGGCCCATTGATGAACCACGAAGCCACGGGATTCTGTGCTTGCTGGGCGTGGGCGCTAGTCGGGTGTATTGCCTGCGTGGAAGATGCCGTTGGGGAGGGTGTGCGCTGTGTCGCTAGTGCTGCCTGGCGTTGCTGATTAGCCAGCGCGGTGGCTTGCCTTTCGCGCTCGGCCTCCACAGCTCTACGTTGTGCCGCATCCTGTTCGTCTCGCGCCTGCATTGCTTTTACGCGCTCGGCACTTGCGATACGTTCCAGTTCCTGAATTCGAGTCCCAAGCGCCTTATCCAGGCACTTCTGGTCTTGGCATTGATTTCGGGTTTGGAGCCACTCCCTTTGCGATTGGCGGAGCCCCTCTGGGTTTGAGGAGGCAGCGACGGCCTTCTTGTATGTACGATCGAGAACTACATCCACTCCGGATAGGTAGCCATCTCGGCAAATCTCAGTCTCTGCAAAGCCCGACGCTTTCGTGCAGTCGAAGCTTGCTGCTGAAGCGCTTCCTGCGATCAAACCCATAGCCAGTGCGATTGCGCCCTTTGTAAGCATTCTGAACTCCTTTGAAGACAGCTATTCCTGACCCTCCATCTATTGGCTGGCGGGCGACGTAGTAAAGAGCCATCGTGGCATTTTGTCACTACAATTTATTGCCTTAGAAACTGTCTTCGAGCCTCGAACCAGCCGAGTTGGCTACAGGGCTTGGGTTTGTGTGCCGTGAGCATGCATTTCGACCCACGCTAGGCGGTCCCCGCCTGGGCATGCGGTTAAAATGGGCCGACTGGGCGGCAATTGATCTGCCGCCTGCACACGCACTCATGGTTGATGAAAGACCTGCAGACCAGGTGACCCCACTTATCCGGCGTAAGGCGACAAATGAGATTTCAACCTGAATTGAAGGGCAGCCCAAACGGCACCCTGTCTGATGAAGCTATTCACAAGCACGCTGCGTACTTGTCGTCTGAGACAGTCAATGTCACCCATGATGGTTTTATGAGTCGGGCTCCGATCCTGATCGAGTACTGGAGCGACGGGGATCAGTTTTCCTTCCGCTTCAGTCCGCCGGCGTTGAGGTTTCTTGAGGAGGCTGATGATCCACGCTTAGATTTGGTGGCTGACCTCTTCTCAGGCATCGATCTTCGGGCCGCACCTCCGGCTGTTGCGACCATTTCGGAAGCTCGCAAAGCGAGAGGGCTGGTCCATGCCATGCGACTACTTGCAGAAGTGACACGAACCGCACGGCTTGAGGATAGAGCCAAACTCCAAAAAATGGCTGGAGAGATGAGCGTGAGCTTGGAGATGCAGCGCCGCGGCGTGCGTTTTTTGCCCAAGCAGGTCATTCGAAGGGTGAGCCGAAATGCAGTCAGATCGTTTGGCACTATGCACAGCACTGAGCCTAGCCAACCGTAGCTCATGAATTGCACCTCGTGATCAAGGTGATTTTCACGAAGGTCTGTACACCCTCCGGCTTCCAAGAAGCGGGGCACCATTTAGTTTAGGTAGACCATGGCCACCAACGTATCTAGCGAAACGCTTACCAAGCTCTGCGAGATCCTTGTTGAAGAGCGCAAAGCCTCACCTCGTGGTGAGGGGCTGACGAGATTTGAGCGTGAGGTTCTGAAGGAGGGTGTAGCCAAGAACTTGGACATTGGCGACTACCTTATTACAACTGAGACGCGAGCCTTAGCAATCATCGAATACATTTTCGAAGACTTGCTCATGCCTTTTGGAATTGCTCAGCAGTCTGTTGGCCGCCGCCCGGTCGATCCTGAAGACGATATCACCCTCACTCAAGCCCTCACTGCATTCGACGCAACGGCCCTGATCATTGGTTTGGAGCGACTCGGCCTTCAAGTAGACCCCTCTCGGCTCGTTCGAGAACTGACAAAGGCACTTGAGGGCAGAGAGGTGCTCACAAGCAATGAGCTTGAAATAGTCCTTTATGATCACTACGCCGGCCGCCGCCGCACTGTGCTGAATGCAGCTCAAGGGCCGATACACCCTATGTGGACCGAGACGACCCACCAAGACGAAGCAGGATACCGTTTCACCATGAAATGGGACGGTGACGTCGTAGTCTGGCTTGAAGTCCTGGGCCCAAGGTATCGGAAGCCAGAGCCTCAGGAGCACACGGTATGCGAGTACTGCGGTCATTCGTACTACACGAACAACTCGCAGGAGACTCGCATCCATAGTGAGGTGCACAGTCGTAAGAAGCAGATGATTGATCCCCAGCCAGATGAGCAATTTGCAGAGCGATTGACCAACCTCGGTCGGGCTGGGGAACTCGTTGATCAGGACTCCCCCTTCTGGATGCACGGTGCAGTCTGCGATCGAGCTTTTGAGTTCAAGCGCGAGTTCAAGTACGACTTTGTACAGTGGGATGGTTCCTCGACTAGGCGTGCAGGGGAGGATTGGCAGGGATGGCTCTTTGCTGCATACGACATGGGTACGATTGCGGGTGCATGCGGATTCATGCGCCGCGACGGCGCCGTTGAGGGGCCTGAGTGGTCCTTGCAATGGATATGGGTAGCACCAAAATACAGGCGCGCCGGCCTTCTCGAGGCAAGGTGGCCATCGTTCCTGCAAGCCTATGGTGACTTCGACATAGAGCGGCCGCTTTCGCCAGCAATGCAGGCCTTCGTCCGAAAGCACGGTACCCAATCGCAAAAAGCCGCTCTGCCTCCTGAGTAAGCTCATCATGCGCCGCGCCGCCTTTGTGTAGTCGAACGGACATTTTGCGCCGCAAATTGTCCGTCCTTCTGAGTAGCAAGCCCGCCTAAGGCGGGATAGGCCGTGCGTCCGCAGTCCCTAAACAGCGCGACCCAATTCTGTACGCCCACTTTGGGATGACACACGCCCTGAAGCCGGTATCCTCCGGGTCTCTTTTAAGACCGCAGCGAGGGTTACTTGTCGCGTTAGAACGTAACAGCCGGCCTAGCGCACGTGGCGTACCCTGAAGGCATCCCATTTCTCATCCCGTTAGGGAAGTTCGACGCCGTCCTGGCTCTGGATGATGCAGAGCAGCGTGTGTGCTATCGAAGACGGACACGCTCATAGGGCCGTAATTCAGACCCATCACTGCTGTGAAGTCATTATGATATTGTCGTGGACAGCCTGAGAGCTTCTACTGCAGGGTAGGAACCTCTTGAAATCCGAAGATCGGCAGTTAGGTTCAGAGATAACGCTTAATTCTCACCTGATTCGGCACACTGCTTTTGGGTAATGCGTAGCTTCAGGCTTTCGGAGCTGCAGGTGCCGTTTCTATACACCAACACTGACAAGGAACCGTTGGATGCTCCTAGTTTTGCTCGCGTGCCTCAACGCTGTCTGTTTGCTAGCAGGCCTTCTTTTTAACGCTGAGCTCCTAAACGTCGCCGGCGCGGACATACCGCTGAAGAAACTGCAGGATCTCGAAATATACAGCCAGATCCTGGCGTCAGTAACCGTCTGCCTGACTGGTTGGCGAGTGTGCATCTGGGCTCATCACCGCTGGGGCGGAGAAAAGTACCTCTGGCACAGCGTGGGAGCAATGACATTGGTGGCCGCTCCTGCAACATGGTGGGTTCAGGGTGAGGCGCCAGATCTCATCGCTGAGAAATTCCCTCACACCCTTCGGGTATCCAGCCTCTACGCCTATGTCACTAAAAAGGGGCTGCTCTACGATTCCATTCAAATCCCAGGGCTTCCCTATCAGGATTACCGGGAGCACGGCGAGGGCAAGGCATTCATTGCAAACCTCGGGATTTTGATGAGTGCGCAGGGGACCTATGTAGAGAAGATCGACGGGAATTTCCCAGCATTTGCTGAGGCCGTTTTCAAAGGTTACACGCGCCGCAACGGCGATGCGCTCTACGAGCGCCTCCAAGCTGAAGTGGTACCAACCACTCTGGATGTCATCCGCGCGTATGCTCAGCTAGAAGCACTCCGTGCTACTGGCATAGGCAATAGTGAGTGGAAACCCATCCGGCTGCCCAAGCCTGGCGAAGACCTCGGGTTTGAGCCAACAGTTGCTGAATACGCCCAGGCGATCAAGCCAGGCCTGCGTAGTCGGCCGCAGGTCGCTCAGTCTCCTGAGGTCCTGTACATGGCGAGTCAAGCGCTAGGGCCAATTTACGTGAAGGGGATGAATGTGCTTGCCAGTCGCGAGCAATTCGAGAAGTACCTTCCGCAGATCGCCCGCAACATGGCCACCGATGTTGCACACACCGACATCCGCGGTGAGCAAGGATTGAATGTGCTCAAAAACATGTGGTTCGTCCCCTGGTCGCTGTTGAGCGGACTCTTTCTGGGAGCACTCAACCTGGTTGGCCTGATCCTGTCCGCCTGCGAGCGGCGAGGACTGATTCGAGGCCGCCAGTGGCTGCTGCGTACCGTCTCCATTGCTGCAATCGTGGTTATCCCCCTAATGGCCGGCAATGCCCTGGTGCAATCTGAAGGGTACAAGAAGGCCTTCCGCAGCATCGATCGCGGCCCCACTTTGGTTGCGGGTGTTTTTCATTGGGCAATGACTGCTGAAGCAATGCTCTACAACCTCACCAAGCCACTGCTTAAAGCAGAGTGACTGTTCGTAAAAAGGAGTTTCAACGTGCGTAAGAAGTTTGTCGCCACTTGCTTGGCTATCGCCATCGCTAGCACGACCGGGTGCGCTCAACTGGGAATCAACAAACAGCAGGCCGGTACGATCATCGGCGGCCTGGCTGGCGCTGTCGCTGGGGCGGCAATGGGTAAGGGCACCGGCAAGATTGTGGCAATCATCATTGCCGGCAGCCTCGGCAGCTACCTTGGTAACCGTATCGGCGCCAGTCTCGATGAAAAGGACCAGCAAGCCTTGGCGCTGCGTACCCAGGAAATCCTCAACCAACCTGTAGCCCCCAACCGACCCACCACCTGGGCGTCGGACCATTCTGGGGCGACTGCTGAAATTGTGCAGGGCAAGGAGTTCACCCAGACCAAAGTCGTCGAGGTCAAGCGCGCCCCTACGGTTCAGGCCGTACCCTCGATGCGATTGATCAACGAGCCTTACGTGACCAAGTCGAGCGTGAATGTACGATCCGCCCCGAGTTTGAAGGCTGGAAAGGTCGGCGGACTTGCTCCGAGCACAGAGTTCACCGCGGTAGGCTCCACGGGTGATTGGGTTTTGGTTGGTCGGAAAGGTGTCACTGTCGGATACGTGCACAAGTCCTACGTACAGCCGAAAGAGCAGGCCGTAGCTCAGCGGGCGGCACCAGCTGCCCACCTGGACGATATGGACGTGAAAGCGAGCAAAGAGACCCAGGCATTCGACCTGGACTCTATCCAGACTCTGCAGACCCAGCAGATCGCGGCAGAAACATCCTGCCGTCCGGTGACTGTGAGCCTAAAGTCCGCAAGTGGCCAGCCTGAGCAGCAGCAGAGCACCTTCTGCAAGCAGAACAACGGCACTTGGGAACTGATCTAAGGACAGCGATGAAATATAGCGCTCTCGCGCTGGCTGTGGTTGGAGCATTCGGTCTTGTGCCGGATGCCCTATCTCACGAGTTGGCATTTTCGAAGAAAGACCAGGTCATGGTTGAGGTCCCTGGTACCGCGGATACCTGGTGTAAACCGGACATTGAACTAACCATCTCGAGGGCCTCGTGGGACAACCAACAAACTCTTGAGCGTTTGGTTTCTGTGCTACCGGTCGTCCTCGGGAAAGATTGCCCGGCGGCTAAAGTAACGTGGAAAGCCGTCGACGCATCTGGCAAGCCATATGCGAGCGGTTTTGGTAACGCTGCGAACCTGGGTATCGTTTCCTTGGCGCAACCCCAACTACGCCAAGATGGCCCTACCACAGCTCTCTCCTCGGCCGCCTCAACAGTGGTACCTGAAGCCGCAGCTGGAACTCAAACAACGGCTGGCACTAAAGCGTCGACTGAAGGGGTGAATTCCCCAAAGGCGGAGGCAACAACACAGAGTGTTGCAACAGAGCCGGTACCGGCCCGGGCACAAGATGAGCTGGCAACTGTGACAGGGGACACAATCCCCGCGGCGGTTGTCGATGCTGTGGCTATCGACGGCTACCGGTCGGTTGTGCTCAGTAACACCCAGCTCGCACAAGTCGAGGACGGGGAAGAACGGGCTCAGGAAGCACGACGCCAGATGGAGCGCATGGCAAACCTGCACACTCGGGTGCTAGCGCGTTACGAGCAGCTCAAGGCCAGCCTGAAGGAGACCAGCGGGCACGAGAGTGAGGCGCTGGCACAGCTTGCAGGGATCAGGGCTCGATTTAGCTCCCCGTTGGCCATGATGGACCCGGGCAGTTCAATGAGAGCCAGCCCGATGATGGTTCACGTGACTGGCCATGAAGGTGATTACTATCAAATCGACTTCCCAGGCCCAGGCCGCTTGAAGTCCGATCGGAAGCTCGGGAATGGATGGTACGTCCTGCAGGCAGCGAACCTGACCCCGGTCGCTCCACTCGTGGGTGCTAAAGCCGTCCCGACATTCAAGATCTACTCGGCCGAGGAGCCGGAGCCTTGTAAGCAGGCGAGCTGCGCGGAGCGCGTTTCATTTGGCGCGGTGCTAGGCCGGGAGTTTCCCGATGCTGGAATCGATTTCAGATGGACCCCTAATGTATCCCAGCAGCACCTGAACGCCTGGAAGAACGCTTCCGCACAAATCCAATAAGGCATCACGATGACCATCTTGAAAAACAGAAAGGCCCAGCTGATTTGCGCTCTCTCCATGGTGGTGCTGGGCGGAGCTTCAATAGCCGGCATGATGAACACTGGCGGGAAGAAGGCCCTCGCTTACTACGAGGACTTCAAGCAACGGTTCTACCTCCAGGATGTCCTCGCTGAAGGTGACATCTCCTACAGCATTTTCTCTGGGAACCTGACCGTCGAGAACCCTGAGATTCGCCTAATTGCTGCCCGAACCAATGGAGCTGAGCAGTTCCTGCGTGGGCTGTACGGACTATTCGGTGCCTCCCTGGATGGGACCACAGAAGGTGGCCTGGCTGATTGGGCAAAATACCAGGTTGGATCAACAGTCGGCCGCGGCACTGCTGGCGCTTACATCCATGCTGATGAGTTGAAGCTCAGCCACAGTGGGGATAGTAAAAGCGGCAAGATTCGTATCCAGCTGTTGGGTGTGGACCAGAGCAACCAGTACCTGTCGCGCCTAGGGTCAGAAATGGTCTTGGTCTCCGATGTACCTGATGAGGTTCAGCCTGGTGATGAGGTGGGGCCGCATGGGGAAGTTGTGAAGCCCAAGTACTCGTGGGGTGCCAACATGGCAGTTCGATCATCGGTGACGGGTTCATTTCTGATTGCAGCCTCGGGGGAGTTCGGAACCAAGGTCGACTTGGATCTAACATTCACGCGCTCCGACGACGGAGAAGGGACCATGAGTTTTGTGGTCATTCACCGTATCGATGGGAACGAGGTGGGCCGGATCGTTCGCGAAGCTCGGTTCGCTGCCCTGCCTGAGCTGGATGCCGTCCAGGAAACGCTCAAAACAGGTCTGACCGCCTTCATCGTCGGCGCCTACGACAAAATCGCTAGCCAAGCCATCCTGACTGACGCTGCCGGCAGTTTCGCTCGTAAGGCCAAGGTTGAGAGCTATGCACTGACCTATAAGGGATTCGATTCGCTCAAGGTGCCTTACAGCCAGGCTGGCAATTCGGGCGGTGCGTTCTGTGATTCTGCAGGCCTCGCAACTTGGCAGAGCGATTTCGGTAGCAAGGGTAAGACGCACAGCGATTCGGAGTGTGGAATCGCGTTGGCCTTAGCGAAGAGCGGCTCGTTTGAGGAAACCTACACGTTCCGTCCTGAAAAGACCTTGTTTGCATCGCTTTTTGTCACCCCTGGATTTGACCTCCAGACCAATTAATCTGGCACCTGCGGCCCGGTATACTTGGGTTGCAGAAGGGTCACGTCGCGCATTTTTTCACGAGATTCATGGGCAGCACTAAAACAGAGGAATGTAATGGAATCGTTGGTTGTTGGTGCATGGGGCGTCGTGATACTTGTGGCGTGTGGGTCGGTGGTCTGGATGACAATGGTTACGGTTGACGTAGTCTTTGGCATCATGAGCCGAAGGAGCCTTCGCACAGACCTAATCAACGCTCTCAAGAAAGGCAGTCCTAGCTGGAGCCAAGTTTGTACCATGGCTGACACACGCCACGTAAACATGTCGTGCACTGAGTTTCTCATCAAGACGCTTATCCGGGATGTGGTAGCCAACAGGTTGACTGGCCTTGATGACAAGGTATCGGTTCTTGAGGCCCTTCAGGAGGAACACCAGAAACAGTTGCCCTTTGAGGGCCTACCTACACAAACCAGGTTCATGATGGATCGTTTGAGACTTCACCTAGCCCCCAATGGATCAGACCTTTATCCTTTGGCTAACCATGTCAGAGACCTTCTGAAGCACCAAGAACCAGCAAATCGACGGCAGCGTTTTTACACATTTGGTGGCTTCATTGTAGGCATCGCTGGCATTGCATTCGGGGCATTCACATTCATCTTTCCTCCTGCAGCGGCACCTGCAAGTGCCGCGTGTCCAGCCCCGCCCGCAGTTTCCGTTCCTAAGGATGAACCAAAGCAGCACCCGTAATTGGACGGTTAGGCCGGGGCACCTTGCCCCGCACCCTTTGTCGACCTGAACAAACGCCAGCCCCTTTTTTGTCACCTCGAACATAGAACCTGCCATGGAACAGGCTCATGATCGGGAAAACACAAAAAGACCTGACCGATTGATCAAGGATTCCCAAAGATGAAAGTCGTCATTGCCCCCGATTCCTTCAAAGAAAGCCTTTCAGCTGAGGCAGTTGCTGCGGCCCTTGCGGAAGGGGTACGAAAGGCCTTACCCAACGCTGAGATTGTGACCGTTCCAATGGCTGATGGCGGGGAGGGTACTGTCGCAGCTGTTCTCGCCGCAGCCGGAGGCGAACTGCGATCCACCCAGGTCAACGGGCCACTTGGTACGGAGGTCACTGCTAGCTGGGGTTGGCTTGCAAATACGCGCACCGCAGTGATCGAGATGGCTGAAGCTAGCGGCCTCCACCTGGGGCCTGTCGGCCAGCGCGACGCAACGCGGACCTCCACCTATGGCACTGGCCAACTCGTTCAAGCGGCACTTCAGGCTGGGGTTCACCGGATAATCATGGGTTTTGGAGGAAGTGCTACCAACGATGGTGGGGTAGGGATGCTTCAGGCTCTTGGGGCCAAGTTCTTGTGCGATGCCGGTACCGAGTTGCAGCCTGGCGGTTTGCCCCTTCAGCAGCTGGCCCGCATTGATCTGTCAGGTATGGACCCACGTCTGCAGGGCATCCGATTCGAAGTGGCATGTGACGTTGACAACCCGCTCACCGGCGAGAGAGGCGCCTCGCATGTCTTCGGCCCACAGAAGGGTGCAACGTCTTCCCAGGTCCGAGAACTGGATTCGGCGCTGGGCGTTTATGCCGACATCGCTGCCAACTTACTGGGCAAGGACGTGCGCAATTCACCAGGAGCCGGCGCTGCGGGTAGAATAGGATTCGCAGCGAAAGCATTTCTTGACGCAAGCTTTCGCCCGGGTGTGCAACTAATCGCCGAGCTGTCCGGCCTGGCTGACGGGGTGAAGGGGGCCGACCTCGTAATCACCGGGGAAGGTAAATTGGATCAGCAAACCTACTACGGCAAAACCACTGCAGGTGTTGCAGCTGTTGCAAAAGCGGCGGGAGTACCGACGATCGCTATTGCCGGTACCCTTGGTGAGGGCTACCAGCTCCTGCGCGAGATTGGCATCTGCGCGGCGTTCTCTATCACCGCCGGGCCTATGACGCTCGAGCACGCCTGTAGCCACGCCGCGGAGCTGCTTCGTGATCGAGCGTTTGATGTGATGAATGTTTGGGCTCTCGGCGATGCGAACTCATAAGGAATCGACGAGCTAACTGCTCAGGTTTAGTCCACCTTGCTCTCGTGCCTTAGTGCGCGACTAGCAAGCGCGGTACCGAAGGCATAGGCCAAATGCTGGTCTAGAAGACCCCTTTTTGCCCGGCGCCTTTATTCCCCACGCGGGCAGCTTCAGCCCGCTCGTGATTTCCCTGCCGCATTCTGGCTTCCCTCTGACGGCCGGCTGGTTAAACTGGCCAGCAGACTGTCATTGCTTGAATGGGCAAGGACGTATGCAGCTGCCCGGCGGCCCCCGTCGGCATATCAATGGAATAGGCGACCAACTTTGACTCAATCCCTCAAGCCAGGTGAGAACACAAGGCTCAGCGTAGCTAACGGACTTGTGCAGGTAACCCATGCGGCTGGCGCAAATCTCGATGTGAACCTGACCGCTT
The DNA here is from genome assembly GCF_043106155.1 of Pseudomonas sp. FYR_7. NCBI lineage: Bacteria > Pseudomonadati > Pseudomonadota > Gammaproteobacteria > Pseudomonadales > Pseudomonadaceae > Pseudomonas > Pseudomonas sp. FYR_7. The sequence continues at coordinate 124,012 of NZ_JBICMI010000053.1, read as the reverse complement.
TCTTGTTGACAGATGCTGGGCGCGTCGAGGATGACAGTGGCATGGTGTTCTTCAATGCCCCAGTGCACGCCTCTGGCTCAGCAACATTCACTCCACCGAGCAATCAGGCAGGCGTGGTACGGCACAGCATCAGTTTCGACCTGAGTCGACTCCCGGCCGGCATCAACAAGATCGCGATCACCCTGACGCAGGACGGCAGCGGCGGTGGTTTTGCACAGGTCAAGGACCTCAGTGCCCAGGTAGTAGTGGGCGACCAGGTGCTGGCGCTAACGCCTGATGCCTTCCAGGGTGAGACGGGCATCACTGTGCTTGAACTCTATGTGCGAAATGGTCAGGCGAAGGCCCGGGCTGTGTGGCAAGGATTCGCCTCGGGCCTGGCCGGCCTCTGCAACATGTATGGGGTGGAGGTCAGCGATGAACCTGCACTGGTCGAGCCAGTAGCTGCACAGTCCAAGCCGGTGAACATCACCAAGTCGGTCATCACCTTGGACAAGCCTGGAGCTGCCCACAAGGTCTCGCTGGAGAAGGGCGCTGCAGCGCCAAAGACGATCAAGGTAAGCGCTACCTGGGTGGACAATGGAGATGGTCGGGATAATGACGACCTTGATCTCCGTGTCGGCATACTTCGTCCTGACGGACGCATGTCAATCATCCAGGCCCCTGACAAGCGGGGGACGTTCGATTCTGACCCCTACGTTTTCCATACGGGCGATGTGGTAAGCGCGAGTTCTTCTGCCCCTGGGATAGAGAGCGTTGAGATCAATCCGGCTATCTCGCATCGCATGGGTGGGAGGGTGGCACTTGTTTGCAGCGTGTACTCTGCAGTCGACAACGGTGCTGTCTCGGTAGCCTCGCTGAAGCCCAAAATGCGCATGGAGTACGGCGATCAGATAGTGGAGTGCGCGTTCGAATTCAAGAGCGGATTCTTCAGCAGCATGGTGTACACCTATGTTCTTGGCATCATTGAGATCGATGGTGATGCCATCACGATAAGCCCGAGCGGCGTCACCTCAAGGTCGGGATCCGAAGCCACACCCTGGATGACCCGTAAGGGTGAAAAGGTCGAGTTAACCATGGATGGTCCACACGTATTCAAGGGCCGGCCGATCGAGCGAAGCGGCAGGAAACAGTACATTTGAGTTGGGGCCGGCACGCGTCTTTATCAGGAGTGTGCCAGCCACATCGTTCACTTGGGGGCGGCAAGCTGGCGGTTGACGACTGGGCAATCCAGGCTTAACCGCGGTCGCGCATGCCGATGCGCTTCACCGAATGCGCACGCTCCTGGTCATGCGCGTGATAATAGGTGTTCTGGGTCGTACTAAGGTTGCTGTGCCGCAGGTCTTCCTGCAGGTCCTTAGGATTGCGCAGCGGAGCGTCAAACGTGGCGGAGGTGTGACGCAGCCAGTGCGCAGAGGCACAGCGCAGACTCTCCATCTCATGGTGAGCGCGGCCTTCGCTGCGCATCTTGTCTACGGCTTTATCAAAAACAGCTTGGAGGAGGGCGCGGATTTGCCGATCAGACAAGCCTGCTCGACCCTTGAGTGTTTTGATCAGCGGCGTACTTTCCCCTGGATGAGGTAATTGGGAGAGTCCCAGGAATCGGCGGTAACGTTTTAGATAGCGCTCTTCGTAGATATCCCGCACGGCGATCTTGGCCGCCTTGTTGCCTTTACCCACCGCGAAGTACCACCAGTTGCCTTATTCGTTCATGCCGTTCCGGCTCGGTGTTCGCCATCTCCTCAACGGTGTCCAGGACAAAGTCCCATTGCAGGGGCGTGAGTGCCCGCGAAGACGCAACTTCAAGTTCTTGCGTAGAAAAGCGGTTGCCTTTCTTGAGGAGGCGAAACGGATTCGTTTGGGCGAAGCCGTCTTCAATGAGAAATTCATAGAACCGGCTGCAGACGGTAAACACTTGGTTTAACGTGCCATTCGCCGCTTGATAGTGCTGGGCACTGGGCAATTCTGTGGCCGTCGCCTTGCGAGACTTCATGTTGAAAGGATGCCATTTCGGATTAGGGATCCAGCCATCACGAGTACCCATCGCTCCGTATGACTGCGGTACGAGTTGAACGTCTGCGCGTTGTCGGAAAACGCGCGCAGGAATGCACGCACCGCAGCGTAGCCACGCTCAGGCTGCAAAGCCGCTTCACACTCATCCAAAAAGGAAGCGACGCAGGCGAGTGAGGAGCCCTGCAAACTGAAGTCTTGCTCGATGAATTTATCGTAGGTTTAGAACAAGGGAGTGGGTGCGCGCGCCATGGAATACCAGCCAGAGTTTTGAAGACAATAGACTTCCACTTATGACAGTAATCGGAAGTACGAAGCTTTTAGGTGAATTTAGCCTCCTTATATCGATGGTAGCGACATGCTCCCTGAGGCGCAAGACTGACTGACGGACACCTAAAATGCAAAGGCTCGGCAATGCGTTATTGTTCAATTATGAGAAATTCCCGGAATTTTCTATGGCTATGTTTGCAGCGCCAGTGTGTCAGTCGGGGGTTTCTCATCAATAGGCAACATCCAGCCGGGAATTTCTCATAATTGCCGCAAAGAGCAAGCCTAACTATTACGGGCTTTCCGTAAGGGCACGCTAGACTCAAAGCGTTTTTTCTCGCTTTAGCGAAATATTCGAGCGGGAATTTCTCCTTTTTAATGCAAGCCTATTTTCGGGAGTCATAGGCTCTGCCGAGGACCTGAATGACCCATGCACCCCGTTTGCAGGCTAACAATTCACCCGTTTTTTCTCATGTATTCGCAGTCGTCCTCTCGCCAAGGGAGCAATCATCAGCAATATCAATGGGTTAGGGGCGAAGCGAAGCGATTCTCATAATTTAGCGACGGGATCACTGGTTTCCGGGGGCTGGTGACACGCTCAGTCCAACAAGCTTACCTACTATTTAACATAATACACATTATGCGCATCTAGGTATTTCCAGTTCGATACCACCCTGGGGTACATTCGAACCCACGAACCGCATACAGCGTCCTTCTGTAGACCGCTCACGGAAACTCTCTTCCCATGTCCCACCATCTATCAGCTGACCACATCATCGACCTCTACGATCGCCATGCATTCACCTGGCACCAAAAACGTGCCAATCACTTCACCGATCGCAAATGGATTGAGCGTTTCGGGGCCTTGTTGAGGCCGTCAGCAACTGTTTTAGATCTGGGCTGCGGCTCTGGCCAACCTGTGGCGCGATATCTGGTCGGAATCGGCGCTCGCATTGTGGGTGTAGATTCCTCCAACCAGATGCTGACCCTTTGCAGTGCACAGTTTCCTGAACAGCAATGGATTCACGCAGACATGCGCGCGCTTGCATTGGGACGCCAATTTGACGCGATCATTGCTTGGAACAGCTTCTTCCATCTCAAACCCTCTGATCAGCGCGGGATGTTCCCGGTTTTCCGTCGTCACGCGGCTCCAGGGGCGTTGCTCATGTTCACGAGTGGGCCTTCTTACGGTGAGGCCTTGGGTACATTCGAAGGCGAAACGCTGTATCACGCGAGTCTAAATGCCAAGGAATACGCCGATCAGTTGCGCATCAACGGGTTCGAGGTCGTCGATCACGTTGTTGAAGATCCAGAATCTGGAGGACTAACCGTATGGTTAGGGCGCCTCCTGCCCTAAACTAATATAACTACAGGTGATAACTACACTAAATATTCATTTAGTTTAGTTATAATTTATTACTCCGTATCGTTGTATATCCAGCCCTACCTTGCCAAGTTCTCATCTGATGATGCCCTGATGACCAGGCCTGTTATTTCATCCCTCACTGATTCTTGGCCTTCACCCCAGACAACTCAAATCCGCCTCTGGAACCTATTATCGCAGAGCACAGTCTTTGCCAATGACACCCCAGCATCAGTACTCGCCTGCCGTCCATCCCCCGGCCCACGCCAGCGAGATGGCTGCGTGGCCCTCTCGAGAGCACGTCCTTGGAAAACCCTAGGCAATCCGCCCCGTATCGCTCGCTAGACTGGTTGAACTTCTTCCTTGCCGATGTACGTGACGGACTTGGACCGTACCTAGCCATCTATCTGCTTGCCGTTCATCAATGGCAGCCCGCAAGCATAGGGCTGGTCATGACGATTGCCGGTGTTACTGCCCTGCTCGCTCAGACGCCCGCCGGCGCCCTGATTGACCGTACGCCTGCCAAGCGTGCCGTGGTGGTCATAGCGGCAGTACTGGTAACCGGGAGCTGTGTGCTGTTGCCTTTTATCACGTCATTTACCTGGGTCGCTATAACCCAGACTGTAAGCGCACTGGCCGGCTCCGTGTTCGCGCCGGCGATCGCTGCCATCTCACTGGGGCTGACCGGACCGAAGGCGTTTACGCGACGCGTAGGGCGCAATGAAACCTTCAACCATGCTGGCAATGCATTCTCTGCACTACTAGCCGGTGGGCTCGCCTACCTTTATGGCCCAGTAGTGGTGTTCTATTTGATGGCTGCCTTGACCGTGGCCAGCATCATCGCAGTAGCATGCGTGCCGGGCGCCGCCATCGACCACCACGTGGCTCGCGGCCTGGCCCATGGCCCGAACGATCAGGACAACCCGGCTGGCTTTGCGCTGTTGCTGCATAACCGCACCTTGCTGCTCTTCGCGATCTGCTGCGCTTTGTTCCACCTGGCCAATGCGGCCATGCTGCCATTGGTAAGCCAGAAGCTCTCCCAGGTCGACCTGCGCCTGGCCACGCCGCTGACCTCGGCCTGCATCGTGGCAGCCCAGCTGGTCATGGTACCCATGGCGCTGTTGGTCGGGGCGCGTGCCGAACAATGGGGGCGCAAGCCGTTCATGCTCGTGGGGTTCCTGATACTCCCGCTGCGCGGCGCCCTTTACACCTTGTCGGACAATCCCTTCTGGCTTGTAGGCGTGCAATTACTCGACGGCATTGGCGCCGGCATTTTCGGGGCGTTGTTCCCGATCATCGTCAAGGACCTCACCGAGGGCACCGGGCGGTTCAACTTCAGCCTTGGGGCGCTTACCGCCGTGTTCGGTCTTGGTGCGGCGCTAAGCCCTGGTCTGGCGGGGTTCGTCGTCCAAGCGGCGGGCTATAATGCCGCGTTCATGACGCTGGCCGGTATAGCAGCCTGCGCCTTCGTGCTTGTACTGGTCGCCCTGCCCGAAACCCACCCGCGTCAGGGCGATGCGCCCTCCTCCTCAATACCGTCAGCCGCCGGAAACTGAACCCTTCATGCACCTGAGCCAAACCTCATTGATCATCTGGATCGTCTCGGCCCTGGCTACCGCCGGCGTCATATTCCGACCCTTCAAGGTGCCGGAATTTATCTGGGCGCTGGGTGGCGCCATCGCACTCGTGCTGTTTGGGCTGATTGCGCCGATGAACGCTTTGGCCGCCGTGGCCAAGGGCGGCGACGTCTACCTGTTTCTGATCGGCATGATGGTTCTGGCCGAAGTAGCCCGTCAGGAAGGCCTTTTCGATTGGGTGGCCCGTTACGCCGTAGGACATGCCCGGGGCTCTGGCCAGCGCCTGTTCAATCTGGTTTTCTTGGTCGGCACTCTGGTGACCGTCTTTCTCTCGAACGATGCCACTGCTGTGGTGCTTACCCCGGCAGTGTATGCAGCCTGCAAGGCCGCCAAGGCTGAGCCCCTGCCCTATCTGTTCATCTGTGCGTTCATCGCCAATGCCGCAAGCTTTGTCCTGCCCATTTCCAATCCTGCCAACCTAGTGGTTTTCGGCAGCCAGATGCCGCCCTTGTGGGACTGGCTCAGGCAGTTCACTTTGCCTTCGTTGGCAGCAATCATGGCGACCTATCTCATGTTGCGCATTACCCAACGCCGCCAGGTCTGCCAACCGCTTGCCCTGACTGTGCAAACACAGCCTCTTTCAGCCGGTGCCCGTCTGTGTGCATGGGGTATTGCGCTGACTGCTTGCGTGTTATTGGGTGCTTCGGCACTGGACATACCCTTGGGCCTGCCTACCTTCAGCGCTGGTGTCGCGACCACCGCGCTGATTCATTTGCGCCAACGGCGCAGCCCGATGCCCGTTATGCGACACGTGGCCTGGAGTGTACTGCCATTGGTTGCGGGCTTGTTCGTATTGGTCGAAGCTGTGGCCCAGACAGGCGTGATCGAACACTTGGCGCACATGCTCATGACGCTGGAACAGCGGTCTCAGGCCGCTGCGAGCTGGACCGCTGGGGTCGGTGTGGCCGTGGCAAGCAACTTGATGAACAACCTACCGACTGGGCTGATTGCCGGCTCAATGGTTGATATCGCCCACCTGCCTCGGCAAACTACCGCCGCTTTGCTGATCGGCGTCGACCTGGGTCCGAACCTGTCCATCACCGGGTCCCTTGCAACCCTGCTCTGGCTGGTGGCGATTCGACGTGAAGGCGAGTCTGTCAGCGCCTGGCAATTCCTGCGCCTGGGTCTGCTGATCATGCCGCCAGCCTTGGCCGCCGCGCTGTTGGCCCTTATGGTCTGATTGCCGCAAAGACCCCGCTGCGAAATCAACTGAGCATCCGATCACTGCTCGCCGCTGCGCATGCGCTGTCCAGGTCCGCACCCGCGAGGAAGGTGGCATAGTGATCGTGAAGCGCAGGCACGCAGCGGGTAGTGGATCGGGTCTGGTACCCATCCGTCCTGCGCCACGTATTCGGGTGCGTAGACGAATTCGCCCAGTCTGCCCTTCAGGCTCAGGCGGCCGAGGGTGACTACTTGGCCGCTCTCGGGATGCTCCATGTAGATGTAGGCACGTTGCATCAGAACGCCTCAGGCTTGGGTTTGGGAAGGCGCACGCGTCGGGCTGAAAGTTGCTCAGGGTCATCCTCCAGCTGAACGAAACGGGCCATCTGGGCGCTGTGCTCAACGTCCTCGAGCGTTCGGAAGACCGTATCGTTGATGCCAAGCCGCCATAGCACCAGCATGAAGGAGCGCAGGTCTACGTGAGGCGAGCCCTGTTCGACCTTGCGCAACAGGTGCGGCGATATGCCAATAGCGGCCTTGATGTCCGCCTGCCGAATACCTAGCGCCAAACGCTGTGCCTTCACCAGCATGCCTACACGCGCGAGCATGTCGGCACAAGCCACGGGAAAGAAGTCTTGCATAATGCTCACCATCGTCAATTTTACGAGGCTTAAGACTTACGTCGGTTGCCTCTAAAATGAGAAACCAGACTCATAGAAGCGACTATAATCAACACTAACTAGTATAAGATCAATAGTTGTTGACTCTATATCTCGTATAAATTGATCAAGGCTCTAGTAGCCAGGTGCCATTTAGCACATCCGTCCTAATCGCTCCTCCCTTCAACGCACGCTATATTCCAGGGCTTTCATCGCCAAGGAAACCTCCCATGAGTCCTTTCAAGCTAATCGGCATTGCCGGTGCGCTGTTCGCCGTGGCCGGCTGCCAAACCGTCAAGCCTTCCGATGACACGCTGAAGAAGCGTACCGAGTTCGTACTCAATACCAAGGTCTCCAAAGTGGAAGATGTGCGCAGCGACAGCACCATCACGTACTACACCGCCACAACTGGCAAAGGGCGATTCGAATGCCAGATGCCCAGTGGCGCGCTGGTCGCTGCGGCCGGCATGGGCATCTATCAACCCACGCCCAGCTGCGTGAAAGAAGGCCAGACCGGACGCTTTTGACCGGCGCTATGGCCGCTTTCAATAACGGGGCGAGGTGGCGTTATCACAGAGCGTGCGCAACATGGCCCGCAATTCGACAGGGCGCACGGGCTTGGAAAGCACCGCGATATCGCGACCCTGTATTGCGACCTGTATTCGGTCCGGATCATGCCCCGTCATGATCAAGGCTGGTACAGCCCAGCCACGCTCGCTGCGCAGCCGCTCGATGCAATCGACTCCGGTGGCGTCCTGGCCAAGGTCATAATCGGCAACGATGACGTCGCAGTCCTCATTCGAAGCGGCAGCTGAACTATGGCCATCTACCTCGCATCCCCAGCGCTGCAACAGGGCCGACGTTGCTCTGAGCACGTTCTGGTCGTCCTCAATCAGGCAAACCCGCAGGCCGTTGAGCAAACCTGCAGCAGCCAGCTCTTGCTCAGGCGCTGCCCGTGTAGGGTGAGGCGTTATCTGCGGCAACCCCTTCAGGCTCACGGTGGTGCCGTGACCGGGTCGAGATCGCAGGTGCACCTGCACGTTCATCAGCCGCGCAAGCCGACGAACAATCGACAGGCCCAACCCGACGCCTTCGACGTCCTTGTCGCGCACTTGCCTGACCCGGTAGAACTCTTCGAACACCAGCGTCTGGTGTGCAGGTTCGATGCCTCGTCCCTGGTCACAGATCATGATGGCAAGACCATCCCGGCAGCGCCGTACACCTATCAACAGTGGCCGTCCCGATGCGTATTTAAGGCTATTGGACAGGACGTTCTGGACCATGGTCGTCAATATGCCGCGGTCTGCACGCGTCCAGTAGGGACAAGGCCGCACGCGTATCTCCACCCCCGCCCAGCGAGCAGCCTCGGCATGCTCACGTGCAAGGGCTTCGAGAAAATCGCCCAGAGCAAATGTTTCATAGCGCGGCTGCACGCGCCCGTTATCCAGGGTGTACAGGTCCAGAATCGACCGAAACAGCTGGGACACGTTCAGCAACGATCGGTCAATGCTGTCCACCAGCCTGCGTTCCTCCTCGCCCAGCCGCGCCTCGCGCAAACACGCCGTGAACAGACTGATAGAGTGAATGGGTTGGCGCAGGTCGTGGCTCGCCTGGGCCAGAAAGCGGGACTTCTCGCGATTAGCTGCAGCGGCCTGCTCCGAAGCTCGGCGCGTGCGTTCGAGCAGCAAGTGCGCATAGACGGGTATCACGGTACTGGTGGTCAGCAACATCAGCACCAGAAAAGGGTTGGCCTGCCAGTAAGGCGTCAGCCGGTACACCACTACCAGCGCGACCAGCGCCAGCCCGGTCGCAATGGCCAGGTATCGAGAGCCGAAACGCATGCCGTTGCCCAGGTTGACCCACACCATCACGGCATACAGCGGCAGCGCCGCTTCACCGCCGACCACCAAGCCGAAACAGGTGCCTGTGTAGTCGTGCACCATGCCCAGCACCCGGCGCCACGGATAATGCCCGGGCCAGCGTGCGATAGCCTGGCGCAGAAGCACCGATACCAAGAGAAAGACAAAGATGTAGACAACCACCGGCACGTAGAGCGCGGCAGAGCGGTCCAGCAGAAATACCAGCATCGCCACATAGGCGAACGCGCAACTGCCAACAATCAGACGCAAGTTCGCTTGATCGAGCTCGTTATTTTTATCCATGACCATGGCCGAAATCCTTATCATCAGGCGCCTTTGCTCCCATCACGGGGCAGCGCGCACGTGCCAGGGCTGCTACGTTAACATGGCCTGATCGACCTGCGGCCAAAGGGAGTTGCCAAGTGTGACCAGTCGAATAATCGTGGCGGACGACCATCCGCTGTTCAGGGAAGCCATGGTACGTACCGTCTGCCGTGTGCTGCCAAGCGCCTGCGTGGCCGAGGCCGGTAGCCTGGATGAGGTATTGCAGATTGCCAGCGTTGGCGAGGCTCTCGATACCCTGATCCTAGACCTGCGTTTTCCGGGCCTGGATTCCGTCAGCCGCCTTGCCCAGCTGAAACGCCAACTGTCGCGTACGACCTTGATCGTCGTTTCGATGGTGGACGATCCGGTCATCATCGACCAGGTCATGGCCTGCGGCGTGGATGGTTTCATCGGCAAAAGCCTGAGCGCCGAGCAAATGGGCGCCGCTATCCTTGCCGTTCGAGCAGGGGAAGTGTTGGTGCGTTACCTGCCTTCCGGCCTGCTGCCGATCGCCAATGCCGACGCGGGTACCGAGCACCTGACTCAACGCCAACAGGATGTGTTGCGTTTGATCGCACAGGGCAAGACCAACAAGGAGATAGCCAAAGCCCTGGACATCTCGCCCTTCACGGTGCGCATCCACGTCTCGTCACTGCTCAAGGCACTCAACGTCAGCTCGCGGACCGCGGCTGCCGTCAAGTACTCGGCCGGATAGCACCGTTGGTCAGACCCGCGCCTGCGCAGAGGGACTTCTACCCCTGCAGTGGCGCTCTGAAAAAGTGAGGGGTCTGGCAATGGCTGTTCCTCTCACTCCTGTGTTGGCCCGCCTTCGGGGCGGGCCTTTTTTCCAAACCAACGGAGGCGCATGCAGTGATCCAGAAACTTATGATGGGTGGCGGCAATGTCCAGGACGACTGGCCCGAGCTTGAACAAGAGCAGCGCAATGACAGAGTCGACGACCCCGACACTGACCCGGGCCTGACCGATGACGATCAAAATCGTCCAGGCGTACCTGCCAGCGACCCTGAGGCGGGTGTGTAATCAGGTAATGGAAGAGGTTGCGCAATCAGGCGGTGGTGGCAGGGTCTTCTAGAGACTGTCCGGGCTTACTGCCTGATAGGCGCCAAGTCACATCCGTGACGCCGTAGCGCTCAGCCATAGGCCGGCTGACCTTGCGGATCTTCTCGCGCCCGAATTTTGGGATGATGCCGATGCCGGCATCACAGCTCGCCCAGTGCCAGGCCTCGGCATTATCCAGACGTTCCAGACGAATGATGAAGGTGCGTGGCTCGCCATGGAGCCGGTAATCGATGATGTACAACTGGGGACTAGGCATCGCTGCACCCTCCTCTTTTGCGTGGATGACCCTGCGATGGAGTGCAGCGCGGCGCTAAAGATTCAATCGGATATGCGTCGTTGCCCCCCGACGGGTGCCCAGCACGGCCTCGGCGGGCACCTACGACAAGGTCAGCCGCGTGCTTCGCTCGTTACATGGCGCCCGCCGCCGTGGCTGTTCTGACCGCCCTTGCGTCCAGCCTGCGAGGCGCGCTCACGGTCATTGGCGAAGTTCCCACCTGAAACTTGGCCCCCTTTCTGCCCAGCGCGGGAAGCCTTTTCGCGGTCGTTGGCGAAGTTGCCTGGATTGGTTTCCTTGGTGCCGCCACGTTGACCGGTCGATCTCTGATCACGAGCCATTTCGTTTCTCCTTGCGGTTCTGGAAATGTGCAAGACATCAAGCCGTGCCCTTCATCGGAACCCGCGCGATAACAGGCTACTCAGTCCCATGGCATGGGTTGCAGACCGGTGGCGCGAAAAGATTCTCTGGCCGAACACTTGCGGGCCAGTCATTAGCGTCGCATCAAGGCACTCGCGAATATTCGAGCGCGTTGCCTATAATGGCGCTCCTCATGCCCCGCGACGTGTCGATGGGCTGTCTGTCAGGTCTGTACAGGGCATCGCCATGAAGTCGACCGTTAACCAGCCCGCCGCGCCGCATCCCTCTAACCTGAACCCTAGCCATCTCAATTTCCCTGTGGTGGGTATTGGTGCCTCAGCGGGGGGCATCGAAGCCATCTGTACCCTTTTCAGGCAGATGCCCGCCGACTCAGGCATGGCGTTCGTCATCGTGCTGCACCTGTCTCCAGACCATCAGAGTGTCGCTGATCGGATCATTCAGGAGACAACCAGCATGCCGGTGAGCCAGGTAACGGAACCGGTGCCGATCGAACGCAACCATGTGTACGTCATCTCTCCTGCCAATCGGCTATCGACCAATGATGGTTACCTGCGGGTAGCGCCGGCCAACAGGCGGCGCGGTGACCATGTGGCCATCGACCTGTTCTTCCGCGACCTGGCCGACGTGCATAAGGATCATGCCTTTTGCGTGGTCCTTTCCGGTACGGGCGCGGACGGCGCCGTAGGCCTGGCACGTGTCAAGGAACAAGGCGGCCTCACCCTGGTACAGAGCCCGGATGATGCTCAGTTTGACAGCATGCCTCGGGCGGCCATCGAGACGGGTCTGGTCGACGTGGTGCTCCCGGCGGCAGAGCTTGCCCAAAAGCTGATGGAGCTGTGGCACAACGCGCGACAGGTCAATCTGCCACGTATCGAAGACGATAGCCTACCGCCGGCGCTGGGTACCCGAGCCGGCGACCCTCAGGCGTGCAAACCTGTGCTGGAAGACATCTTGCTGCAATTGCGCAGCGCCACTGGTCATGATTTCCACCATTACAAGCGCGCCACTGTGCTGCGGCGTATCGAGCGACGTCTGCATGTCACGGGACAGGCCGATCTTCGAGCCTACCTGCACTACCTTGAGACCCATGAGGAAGAGTCGGCAGCGTTGCTGGCGGACATGCTGATCGGGGTTACTAATTTTTTCCGCGACCGCGAGGCGTTCGAGGCGCTTGAGCGTATCGTCATGCCCCAGCTGGCAAATGAGCCGGACCAAGGCGATAACCCAGCCGAAATTCGCATCTGGTCCGCGGGCTGTTCGACGGGAGAGGAGTCTTACAGCCTAGCCATGCTGACGTGCGAGCAGTTGGCCTTGGACCAGCGCGCCAACAAGGTGCAGGTGTTTGCCACAGACCTCGACGAGCGTGCCATTGGCCATGCCCGCACCGGCCTTTATCCAGAGTCCATCATCACCGATGTGCCACCCTCGCGTCTGCGCCAGTTTTTCGCCAAAGAAGACCAGCACTATCGCGTGCGTAAGGAAATACGAGAGAAAGTGCTGTTCGCACGGCATAACCTGCTGTCCGATCCGCCTTTCTCGCAATTGGGCTTGATCGTCTGTCGCAATCTGCTGATCTACCTGGACCGTGAAATCCAGCGGGATATCCTGCGCATGTTCCATTTCGCCCTGCGCCCGGGTGGCTACCTGTTTCTGGGCTCTTCCGAATCGGCTGAACTGGCTGGCGATCTGTTCGCGGTGGTGGACAAGCGTAATCGCATCTACCGGGCACGCGAGGTCGCCCATGCCGACACGCGTCCGGGGCGTCAGTTGCAAGGGACTGATCTGGGCGCTCTGAAGCAACCGGCCACCGCCAAAAGCAGAGCCCAGCGCAAGCCCTCTTACGCTGAGGTGCACCATCGTGCACTGGCCCGCCGAACCCCGCCGAGTCTGATCATCGACGGTGAGGGTACCCTCCTTCATCTGAGCGAAGGTGTCGGGCGCTACATGCAATTGGGCAGCGGTGAATTGAGCCGCAACGTGCTCAACCTGGTATTGCCCAGCTTGCGACTGGCGCTTCGCAGCACCTTGTTCCAGGCGCGCCAGGGCACCCATGCGGTCACCTCTCGCCCTGTGGACATGGGCGAGGAGGGTCAGCGCTGCCAGATCGAAATTACCGTGCAACCGCATAAGGATGAGCAAACGGCCGGCGAATACCTGCTGGTGGTGTTCGAAGAGCGTGCGCCCGATCTGTCATTGCCGTTAGTCGATGCTATTCGCCAGACCGACAGCATGGTGCTGAACAACCTGGAGCGAGAGTTGCAGCGCATGCGCGTGCAATTGCAGGAGACCATTGAGCAGTCGGAGCTATCCAGCGAAGAACTCACGGCCTCCAACGAAGAGATGCAGACAATCAACGAAGAGCTTCGCTCGGCCAGCGAAGAACTGGAAACCAGCAAGGAAGAGCTGCAGTCGATCAACGAAGAACTGTTGACCGTCAATTACGAGCTCAAGAGCAAGGTTGAGGAGACCGACAAGGTCAATGACTACCTGCGCAACTTGATCGCCAGCACCGACATCGCCGCCGTGTTCGTCGACCGCAACCTGCACATTCGCTGGTTCACCCCACGTGCGACCGACCTGTTCAACATGCTGCCGGTGGATACAGGGCGTTCCCTGCTGGACATCACTCATCGCCTGGACTACCCCGCCTTGGCCGATGATGCGCGCGCCGTGGTCAATGGCGAGCACATCATCGAGCGGGAAATCGGGGGCCAGGCCTACCACTGGTACCTGGCCCGGTTGCTGCCCTACCGTTCAAGCGAACAGAAGATCGACGGGGCCGTGCTCACCTTCATTGACATCAGCAAGAGTCGCGCGGCCGAGGAGCGGGTGCGACTTGGCGAAGAGCGCATGCGAGTGGTCGCTGAAAGTACCCACGACTTCGCCATCATCCTGTTGGATGAGCAGGGCCTGATCACTGACTGGAATACAGGTGCTGCATTGATCTTCGGTCATGAAAAGGCCGATGTCGTGGGCCGGCATTACCAGCTCATCTTCACCCAGGACGACCGCCAGCACGGCATCCCCGAGCAGGAATTACAGACAGCGCGCGCCAACGGCCGTAGCCAGGATGAGCGCTGGCACCTGCGCAAGGACGGGAGCCGCTTCTATGCCAGTGGTGAAATCTCGCGCTTGAAGGGCAACTCATTGCGTGGCTTCGTCAAGATTGCTCGGGACCTGACCGGGCACAAGCGCCTGCACGATGAGCAGAGCAAGCAACTGGCCGAGTCGCAAAGCAGCAGCCACATGAAGGATGAGTTCTTCGCCATCATGTCCCACGAACTCAAACACCCCCTTAACCTGATACAGCTCAACGCCGAGATCCTGCGTCGTCTGCCTTCGATCGCCCACGTCGCCGCTGCGAGCAAGGCGGTGGGCACCATTCGCGAGGCCGTGGCCAGCCAGGCGCGCATCATCGATGACCTGCTGGACGTTGCCCGTATCCGTACCGGCAAGCTCAAGCTCAAGACCGAAGCGGTAGACGTGGTTGCCATCATCGAGGGTATCCACGCGGTGGTCATCAGCGAGCAGCCTGACTCGGCGGTTGTGCTGGAACTGCCTGCAGACGGCTTGCCACTGTTCATCGACGGGGATAGCACACGCCTGGAGCAAGTGATCTGGAACCTGCTCAACAACGCCCTGAAGTTCAGCCCACCCGGCGGCACTATCCGGTTGTCCCTGAGCCATGACGACACGCAGGTTTCGCTCAGCGTGATCGACCAAGGCATTGGCCTTGAGGCAGATAGCCTGGAACACATTTTCGACCTGTTCAGCCAGGCGGCTTCGCCACTCGGGCATGCGGCGCGAGAGGGCCTGGGCATTGGGCTATCGCTGGTCCGTCAGTTGGTGGAGGCCCACGGCGGAAGCGTATGCGCGTACTCCGCCGGTCTTGGTCAGGGCTGTACGTTCACCGTCACCCTGCCCTTGTCCAAAAGCGGTAAAGGCGAGCGACTGGCCTGCCAGCAAACTGAACGCATGGGCCGGCTCGATGGCTTGCATGTACTGCTGGTGGATGACTCACCCGAGGTGCTCGACGTCATGCAACAGCTCCTGGAAATGGAGTGTGCGCAGGTGAGCGCGTTCGCTGACCCCCGCCAGGCGCTCGAAGCAGCACGGCAAACGGACTATGACGTCATTCTGTCGGACATCGGCATGCCAGTCATGGATGGCCATGCCCTGATAAAGGCTTTGCGAGACATCAAGCACCTGCAGCATACCCCGGCCATTGCCCTTACCGGCTATGGGGCAAGCGCTGATCAGCATCGGTCGAAGCAGTCTGGCTTTGATCGTCATCTGAACAAGCCTGTCGGCTACGACGAGTTGGTAGAGGCCATCGAGAGCCTCCACGGTTCGGTACCCTACTGACCGTTCGTCGGTCAATTGTTACAGTTTTATGACTTTTGCACGGTGCTCGGCGACTAACTCCTCATAGGAATGTGATTCGCCGGAGTACCCATGAAATCCGCCAAGCCCCGCGCAACCATCATCTGTCGGCATGGCAAACACGCTCATAAATGGCTGTGGGTTCGCAAGCCAAATGCCCCTTGGACGCTGCCAGGAGGCAAGGTAGAACCTGGTGAGACGCCGCTTGAGGCAGCCCAGCGCGAACTGCTGGAAGAGACAGGCCTGCAGGCCCACAATTTCACGCTGCTGATGCGCCACGAAACGCCACAACGCATGCATTATGTCTTCGAGGCCGAATTCGACGAAGCACCGCAGCCCTGCGCCTTGCATGAGATCGCTGACTACCAGTTCGCCCATTTCGAGCACGTCGGCACGCTCAAGCAAGACATCAAAAAATTGATTCGCTCTTTGCTCGAGTGCGACGCAGCTACCGCAGCGTCTGTGCGCTAACGCCCACTTTTACTGGCGGCTAATTCAAAAACGGGCGTGCCGCTCTAAGCGTGCACGCTCCATTGGCAGTCGCCCGCCTCTATCGGCAAGTCGTCGATTGCATGAATCATCCCGCTGTCCAGGGCTTCTTGTGGGCCAAGGATTCGCGGGGCCGCCATCAAGTAGCGCGGCACGTCAAGTGCCTGTGCTGCGCCCTCGGTGCGCTGCGCCACAATCTGCGCGTAAAGGCGCAAGTCATAATCCAGGCTCATGGCATATTCGGCCATGCGTGAGTGGTCGATGGAGCCGTGCAGCGTCCAGTGAAAGGGGTGGAAGAGGAACTTGCTGTGAGTGCACGCGGTGCGGTGCTCGCCGGCCAGGAACAGGATGTTGCCCATTGACTCGACCGTGCCCAGGTTGTGGGTATGCACACTGACCGGCAAGGTCCGCAGGTAGTTGTACAGGGTAAACCCGTAGCTGCACTCGCCGCCCATGGTGGCGACATTCAACTGCACCACTTCGGCCCCCTGGTTCACGGCCTTGGTGCAGGTGTTGATCAGATTGCCGCAGGTAGACGAGTTGATAGGGCCGGTGAAATGGATGATGTGTCGGGCCATGTGCACCTCCAAGAAGTGTCGATACAGAGCGTTGGTCACCACCCTGCCTGTCTAAAAGTGGCATCAAGCCTGCCCGCAAAGTTCAATTCCAGCCCTGCTCGCCACCACTGATCAACTGCGCCTGAACCCTCCTGCCGCTGCACTGGTCGCAATGATGAATGGAATGGAGATGCGATAGGAGGCAGCGTGAGCGAGGTACGCATTGGCATTTCAGGATGGCGATACGGTCCCTGGCGCAAGGACTTCTACCCCAAGGGGCTGCGCCAGGACGACGAGGTGGCCTTCGCGTCGAGGGCAGTCAATACCATCGAGATCAACGGCTCGTTTTACAGCCTGCAAACGCCCGAACGCTATCAAGCCTGGCATGACGCCACACCCGATGACTTCGTGTTCGCGGTCAAGGCACCGCGATACATCACCCACATCCGCAGACTCAAGGACATCGATACGCCATTGGCCAATTTCTTCGCCTCCGGGCCGCTCCTTCTCGGTAACAAGCTCGGCCCATTCTTATGGCAGTTCCCTGCCAACATGCGTTTCGACGCTGAGCGATTCGGTGAATTTCTGCAATCGCTGCCGCGTGACCGCGCCGCTGCCAGACGCAGCGCCAGTGGCTGCGAGCACCGCCTGCAAGGTAACGGCGGTACGCAGATAGGCGGCAATGCGCCGCTACGCCATGCGGTGGAAATTCGTCACGAAAGTTTCCTGTGCGAGCGCTTCGTGGAACTGCTGCGCCAGCACAACGTTGCCCTGGTGGTTGCCGACAGCGCGGGCAAGTGGCCTTACGTAGAGGACGTCACCGCAGATTTCATGTACATGCGCCTGCATGGCGACGTCGAACTTTACAGCAGCGGTTATACCGTCAGCGCACTGCGCCGCTGGAAGAAACGGATCCAACAGTGGCGTGAGGGGAGCCAGGCCGACGATGCACGCCTGATCGTACAGGGCCCTCCCCCCCGGCGCTCAACCCGGGACGTGTACTGCTATTTCGATAACGACCAGAAAGTCCACGCCCCTTACGACGCGCGCCGATTGCTGGAAAAGATGCACCTGGACCACGAGCTGATGACAGAGCCGGGCGCCGAGCCGGAGGTTGAACTGTGAACCCTACACTCCCCGCGCCAAGCTGCATCATCGACAAAGTCACCGCCGTGCACCGCCTGAACGTGCTGACGCTCAACGTGCACAAAGGCTTCACCTTCTTCAACCGCCGCTTCATCCTGCCGGAGCTGCGCGATGCGGTACGTGCCACGGGCGCCGACCTGGTGTTTCTCCAAGAAGTGCATGGCAGCCACCAACAGCATGCGATCAGCCACCCTGCCTGGCCGCAGGCGCCCCAGTACGAATTCCTGGCAGACAGCATGTGGCCGCAATTTGCCTATGGTCGCAACGCCGTTTATCCCCATGGCGATCACGGCAACGCCTTGCTCTCCAAATTTCCGATCGTGCGTTCGGAAAACCTCGACGTCTCAGTGGCGGGAAATGAACAGCGAGGCCTGCTGCACTGTCAACTGGAAGTACCCGGCCACGACGAAGTGCATGCAATCTGCGTGCACTTGGGCCTACGGGAGGCACACCGGCAGAAGCAGGTGAGTCTGCTGTTCGAGTTGCTCGACCGCCTGCCTGCCAAGGCGCCGGTGATTATCGCCGGCGACTTTAACGACTGGCGTCTGAAAGCAGATGCCGTGCTGTCGCAGCGCTTGATAGAGGCATTCGGGGAGCGTTTCGGCTCGCCAGCGCGCAGTTTTCCGGCACGCCTGCCGCTGCTTCGGCTTGACCGGATCTACGTGCGCAATGCCATGCCCCACGCTGCAAAGGTTTTATCCAACTATCCGTGGTCGCACCTGTCCGACCACGCCCCCCTGGCTGCGGAGATCAACGTGTGAAAAGACCTTGGGTCGATGGCAACAGCGTCGAGCTGCTGATCAATGGTGAGGCGTTCTACCCGCGGGTCTTCGAGGCCATGGGCCAGGCGCGCAATGAAATCCTGCTCGAGACATTCATCATCTACGAAGACAAGGTAGGCCATCAGCTGCAGCGTGCCCTGATCGAGGCAGCGCAACGCGGGGTCCGTGTCGAAGTGGTTGCCGACGGGTACGGCACCGCTGACCTGTCAGCCGAGTTCATCGCGGCGATGACCGAGGCGGGAGTAAGGTTTCACCTGTTCGACCCCCAGCCTCGTCTGGCGGGCCTGCGCACCAACCTGTTCCGCCGGCTGCATCGCAAGATCGTCGTGATCGACGGGGAGCGTGCATTCATTGGCGGCATCAACTACAGCGCCGATCATCTCGGCGACTATGGCCCCATGGCCAAGCAGGACTACGCCGTGGAGGTAACCGGGCCAGTGGTCGCGCAGGTGCATGCCGTCAGCCGTCGATTGATGTCGCCGGTGCTAGAGCCCCCAAGCGAGGTGCGCCCTGTCACCGACCCCACTGGCGACATCACTGCCGTGATGGTAGAGCGGGACAACGGCCAGCGCAGCACGGCTATCGAAACCTATTACCTCGAAGCGCTGCGTGGCGCGCGCAAGCGCATCGTGGTAGCCAACGCCTATTTTTTCCCGGGTTATCGCCTGTTGCGCGAGTTGCGTAACGCCGCGCGTCGCGGGGTTGAGGTGACCCTCATCATGCAGGGTGAGCCGGACATGTGGTGGGTGCGTACCCTGGCTCGCCTGCTCTACAACTACCTGCTTCGCGACGGTGTGCGGATCCATGAGTATTGCCGGCGCCCCCTGCACGGAAAGGTCGCACTGGTGGATGACGAATGGTCCACGGTCGGTTCGAGCAACCTCGACCCGCTGAGCCTGTCGTTCAACCTTGAAGCCAACCTGTTCATCCGCAGCCGTGCCTTCAATCAGCAGCTACATGACCACCTGCAGTCGCTGGCCAGCGAACAGTGCAAGACGGTCACCCTGGAGCGAATGATTCGCGGCTACTGGTGGCGGGCGCCACTGATCTTCTTGAGCTTCCACGTCATACGTCACTTCCCGCGCATTGCCGGTTGGCTACCTGCGCACCGCAAGCGCCTGAAAACGCCTGGGCAAGCCGTAGAGACCCAAGGCAACCTGCACGAGGGCAACACCTGATGGAACGAAAGCGTTGGCAAGTGTGGGCCAAGCGTCTGTTCACCGTCCTGTTCCTTATCCTGATCCCGGCGTTACTGTTCACGTTGGCGCGCAACCTGGATTGGAACGAGGTGCGTGAATCGCTGTTGGCCTACAAACCCGGCACATTGGCCGTCGGGTTGGTCATGGCACTGATGAGCTTCTTGATCTTTGCCAGTTACGACTTATTGGCCCGAACCTATACCGGTCACAAGTTGCCGGTCCGGCAAGTGCTGCCGATCGCCTTCGTGTGCTACGCCTTCAACCTCAACTTCACCACCTGGGTGGGCGGGGTTGCGTTGCGCTATCGGTTATACGGCAGGCTTGGGTTGGACACGCCCACCATCACACGCATTCTCACCTTGGGGCTACTGACCAACTGGATGGGCTACATGCTGCTGGCAGGCAGCGTGTTTGCCATGCGCCTGGTCGAATTGCCCGCAAACTGGGCGGTCGGCACCACTGGGCTGCAGCTCATTGGCTTCGCGCTGCTGGCCATTTCGATCGGCTATCTGCTGGCCTGCGGTTTTGCCAAAAAACGCACCTGGCGCTGGCGCGAGCATGAACTGACGCTGCCTTCACTGCGACTTGCACTGTGCCAGGTTGCCTTGGGCGCCAGCAACTGGGCAATGATGGCGCTGCTGATCTTCTGGCTGTTGCCAGAGCAGGCGTTCTATCCCTCCATCCTGGGGGTTCTGCTGATCAGTTGCGTGGCTGGGGTGGTGGCTCACATTCCGGCTGGGCTTGGGGTGCTGGAAACCGTATTCCTGGGCCTGCTTCAGGGGCAGATTCCACAAGGCAGCCTGGTTGCAGCCTTACTGGCCTATCGAACCTTGTACTACCTGATACCGCTGGTGTTGGCGGTCATCACCTACTTGGTGCTGGAAAAGCGCGCTAAGACCATGCGCCGGCAAGATACGCCAGCACCAACATAAAGGGGGGCGGTTGGTGGGTAACTCACAAAACTAGGCTGCTCCAAGCTCAGCACAGTCCCCTTGCAGGAGCGCCTCGTCAAGGCCGCTTCTATGGAATTCGCTCACTCTCTGAGACGGTTTAAGAGAGGTTGAACAGGCCGGGTCTGCCCAGGCAGACCCGGCTCAATACCCCTCACGGCGAAATAGGATCGCTCGCTGGGAAAGTCTCATCCAGCGCATTGTCCACACTGGTTTCCTTTTTCTGCTCAACCTTGCCACAGGTGCAGTCAGGCATGCGACATGGCTCGCCGTTACGGTGCCCGGTCGCACACGCTTCGCAGCAGTAGGCCTTGCCGTTCTGCGGCAAGGTGCTCACCGTGCAGGAACACTCGGTGCAAGCGCAGCGTAATTCGCTCATGATCAACTCCTTTCGTCTTCTTCGATTGCATCGTCAGTCCACGGTTTCCCGTCAAGCGGGTTGGTGCGGGCCAGTTCTGCTTCGTCAAGGCCTCGACCGCCGCCGATCTCGATCGCGTCTTTTTCGGTCAGCGCCTGATCGGCAGGGCCGCCGTCCCCAGGCTCATGGGGATCTCGAGCGCCGGTTTCGTCCAGCAGCGTGTCAGGGCTCAGATCATCATCGGTGACACCGTCCTCATGCAGGCTGTCGGTCAGCGCCTCGCCGCCGGTCAAGCCGCTCTGGCGCACCCGCTCTTCCGGGAATTCCTGCTCCACTTCACGCTCTGGTCGTTCATCACCTACCCGCCCCTGACGGTCATCAAGGCGATCACTGAAGTTCAGCTCATGCACACTGCCCATACGATCCTCGATGTCATCGATCTCGGTCGGGGTATAGGCTTTGGGTTCATCGGGTCTGGACATTACGCCTCTCCATCAGTTGGCTTACCCAAAGTCGACTGCTTTGTAGCCAGGAAGATTCAGAGTTTTACGCGGCCAGTGGCGGTTTTTTGAACTCCGGTGCCGTTCCCCGCCTCCCAAGATCAAGACAGCGCAGGTTCCGGAACCCCCCATGGCCAAGCCACTCGAGGAATACGCGCGCAAGCGCAATTTCAACGCCACGCCCGAGCCAAGCGGCAAATCCGGCCGCAGCAAAGCGGCTCATGCGTTACAGTTCTGCATCCAGAAACATGATGCCAGCCATCTGCACTATGACTTCCGGCTGGAGCTGGACGGCACGCTCAAAAGTTGGGCGATTCCAAAGGGGCCTTCCCTGGATCCGAAAGTCAAACGCCTGGCGGTGCATGTCGAAGACCATCCGCTCGATTACGCCACATTCGAGGGTCATATTCCGGAAGGTCACTACGGTGGGGGCGATGTCATCGTCTGGGACCGTGGGATCTGGGAACCCGACGGGGACCCGCATGAGGGTTACAAAAAAGGCAAACTGCGCTTTCGCCTGCAAGGCGAGAAGCTCGCTGGTATGTGGAACCTGTTCCGCACACGGCTGGCTGGCAAGAAAGAGCAGTGGATGCTGGTCAAGTCGAATGACAGCCAGGCCCGCAGCGAGGCCCAGTACAGCATTGTCGAGGACCAGCCCGACAGCGTGATCAGCGACCGCACTTTGGTTGCCAAGCAATCCGCCAAAACGGCCAAACCCGGCAAAGGCAAGCCTGCCCTGACCAAGCAAGCCGCCAGGTCCAAGCCCGCTGGGTTACCAGACCATGTGCAGCCGCAGTTGGCCACGTTGGTCGACTTACCCCCTTCGGGGGACTGGCGGTATGAGGTGAAGTACGACGGTTACCGCATCCTCGCGCGCATCGAGGGCGATGATGTGCGGCTCTATACCCGCAATGGCCATGACTGGAGCGCCAAGATGCCGGGCCAAATCGCTGCGCTACGCGCGTTGGGCGTGGACTCTGCGTGGCTCGATGGCGAGATGGTCGTCAATGACGACCAGGGGGTTGCAGACTTCCAGGCCCTACAGAACGCATTCGATACCGCGCATGACGAACAAATCACCTATTACGTCTTCGACCTGCCGTTTCTGGGCGGTCAAGATCTGCGCGCCCTACCCTTGCAGCAGCGACGCGACGCGTTGGAGCGCTTGCTTGAGCACAGCACTGCGGACAACCTCAAGTACTCTGCGGACTTCGACGAGCCGGTTGAAGCGTTGCTCGAGAGCGCCTGTAAGCTGGGCCTTGAAGGCTTGATCGGCAAGCGTGCCGACAGCAGCTATTCAGGCACGCGCAGCGCCGACTGGATCAAGCTCAAGTGCAAGCGGCGGCAGGAGTTTGTAGTGGTGGGCTATACCGACCCCAAGGGCAGCCGCAGTGGGTTCGGCGCCTTGCTATTGGCCCTGCACGACGACGCAGGCATGCTGCGTTACGCCGGCAAGGTGGGCACCGGGTTCAGTGCCACCACTCTTGACACATTGCACGCACAACTCGAACCCCTACAAACCGCCCAGCCTACTGTAGCCAACCCCCCCACTGGCGCCGAAGCCCGAGGGATACATTGGCTAGAGCCCAAGTTGCTGGCCGAGATCGCCTTTGCCCAGATGACCCGTGACGGCGTAGTACGCCACGCGGTATTCCACGGTTTGCGCGACGACAAACCGGCAACCGATATCGACCTGGAGCGTGCCATGCCGAGCAAGACCGTCCATCAGCGCAAGGCGGCCAAGAGCACCGAGACGCTGGGTGATCTGCGCCTGACCCACCCTGATCGCGTGATCGACCCTACCTCTGGCATGACCAAGCGTGACGTCGTCGAATACTACGCCCAGGTCAGCGAATGGATCTTGCCCCACCTCAAGAATCGGCCGGTTGCGCTTGTGCGTGCGCCAGACGGCCTCGCTGGGGAACTGTTTTTCCAGAAAAACGCGGGCCAGCTGCACATCCCAAACGTGCGTACGTACGGCAAAGAGGAAGCCGGCCAAGCCGCCATGGTCATCAACCGCCCTGACACCTTGCTGGGCGCCGTACAGATGAACATGCTTGAACTGCACACCTGGAATGCCACTGACAGGCAGTTCGACCGGCCAGACCGTTTCGTACTCGACCTGGACCCTGACCCGGCCCTGCCGTGGAAGGCAATGCTGGAGGCCACCCAGCTGACCCTGACCCTGCTGGACGAACTGGGTCTGAAGGTGTTCATCAAGACCAGCGGGGGCAAAGGTATCCATCTGGTTGTCCCGCTAACGAGAAAAGCGAGCTGGGACGACGTCAAGGATTTCAGCCACGCCATCGTCACCTACCTGGCAAAACTGTTCCCTGATCGGCTCACCGCAGTGTCCGGCCCCAAGAACCGTGTAGGCCGCATCTTCATCGACTACTTGCGCAATGGCAAAGGTGCTACCACGGTGTGTGCTTACTCGCTGCGCGCTCGCGAGGGCTTGCCGGTGTCGGTGCCGGTCTGGCGTGAAGAACTGGCACAGCTCAAGGGCGCCAATCAGTGGACCTTTGCCACAATAGGTGAGCGACTGGCCGATACCCAAGACCCTTGGGCCGACATGAGCAAGACCCGTCAATCCATCACGGCGCGGATGCGCAAACAACTTGGGCTCACGTGATGGGCGACGCCCAACGCGACAGGGAGTTACGCGCATGAGCATGCCTCAGAACTATGACCTCACCCAGCTGGACCGCTTGTTGCGCACTTATGACGAGCGGCTGCAGCCGCTCAATGTCGACACCCAGTTACTTGAACTGATGAAAGCTTTGCAGGCCCATTGCCTGGATATTCTGCCCAGGCCGGGCCACGGCAATACGCTTGAGCGTTGGCAGACCTTGTCGCGGGTCGCCGGCTGTGACCTGGTGTTGGCCAAGCTCTATGAAGGGCATACGGACGCTTTGGCGATCCTGGCCGAGTGTGGTGCTGGCCATCTTTCGTCTGAGGGGATCTGGGGCGTGTGGGCCGCAGAGCCCCCGGATGCTCGTGCCGTCATCACCTCCCAAGACGGGGGCCGTGTCCGCCTCGGCGGAAAGAAAGCGTGGTGTTCGGGCGCCTTGCAAATCGATCAGGCATTGATCACCGCCTGGGACGAGTCCGGTAAGCCACAGCTGGTTGCCATCCGCTTGGCCGACCCAACCTTGGGCCTCAATATCGAGCACTGGCAGGCTGTGGGCATGGCCAGCACTGCCAGTGTCGAGGTCGAATTCAACGACACACCTGGTGTGCTCGTCGGTGCAGCGGGCCAATATTTGTCCAGGCCGGGCTTCTGGCACGGCGGCGCGGGCATCGCCGCCTGCTGGTATGGGGCGGCCGAGGCGCTGGCCGAATACCTGCGCGAGCACTGCCGCAAACCCAAACCAGACCCCCACGCAGACGCGCACTTGGGCGCTGTAGATGCCGCCCTGTGCGGCGCTCGGGCGGCATTGCGTGAATGTGCTGCCTGGATCGATCTTAACCCAGGCGCCGATGCCAGCCTGATCGTGCAACGCGTGCGCGCTCAGGTTGAACATGCCGTGGAACACGTCATGCGTCACGTAGGCCGAGCATTGGGTGCAACCCCGTTTTGCCGTAATGCCCACTTTGCGCGCTTGAGCGCAGACCTGCCGGTGTTCATTCGCCAAAGTCACGCCGAGCGAGACCTTGCAGCCCTCGGCGAACAGACCGCACAGCTTTCTTCCGGAGCATGGCAGCTATGAGTGAAGACCTGATCCAGTCCAATGATGGTACGCCCTGGTCAGCGTGGCAGCACTCGGCCCATCTGGCCCGGGCCACCTGGCTCAATGCACACCAGCTCTGCCCGCCTGGTCGACGCCTGGTGCTGATCGCACCCCATCCGGATGACGAGATTCTCATGGCAGGCGGTCTGCTGACCGATTTTGCCGGGCGTGAAGAGGACCTGGTGCTGATCTCGGCGACCGACGGCGAAGGCAGCCATCCCAGCTCGACCCGCTGGACAGAGCATCGTTTGCGTCGCGACCGGCCGCAAGAAAGCCGCAAGGCCATCGAGCAACTCGGGCTGGACCCCAAGCGTATCGATTGGCGCCGCCTGCACCTGAAGGACAGTCAACTGGCCAGGGAGGAAGCCTTTCTGGTCAGCCATCTGACTCAGCTACTGCGCCCTGAGGATGTGCTGATGACGACCTGGCGAGGTGACGGCCACTGCGATCACGAGGCCGTAGGCCGGGCCGGGGCACAGGCAGCGCTAGCGCGTAAAGCCCAGCTGGTGGAAGTCCCAGTATGGGCATGGCACTGGGGACAACCTGACGATCCACGTCTGCCCTGGGAGCGCGCGCACCGCTTGCAACTCAATGAGGGCCAGGTGGCACGCAAGCGCAAAGCCATTGCTGCACACGCCAGCCAGTTCGAGCCTGACGGTTGTACACCGCCGGTGCTACGCCCTAACCTGCTGGACTGCGTGCTACAGCCCTTCGAACTGGTCTTCTTGTAAAAGGATTCGCCATGAGTATCGATGCCCAATATTTCGCCGACCTGTATGCCGCCAACGAAGACCCCTGGGCCTTTCGTACCCGCTGGTATGAAAAACGAAAACGCGACCTGGTCATGGCAAGCCTGCCCCGGCAGTGTTACGAACGGGTGTTCGAGCCCGCCTGCGCCAATGGCGAACTCAGTGTGCTGCTGGCCGAGCGCTGTGCCGAGTTGGTGTGCCAGGACCTCGACCCGAAGGCTGTGGGCTTGGCCACCGATCGCCTGGCCGATGTCCGCCACGCACAGGTCGAACGTGCGCGCCTGCCTGCCGACTGGCCAGGCGGGCGTTTCGATCTGATCGTGCTCAGCGAAGTGGGCTACTACCTTGATCCCACCGACTGGTTGCAGGTAATCGAACAGTCTGTCGCCAGCTTGTCCTACGACGGCGGCCTGCTGGCGTGTCACTGGAAGCACCCGATTGCCGGGTGCCCCCAGGACGGGCGCGAGGTGCACCGAATGCTGTCCAAACACCTGCCGCTGTACCCGGTGTTCTGCCACGACGAAGCCGACTTCATCATGGCTTACTGGTCGAATCAGCCCAGCGTGGTAGACCTGGACGAGACGTGCATATGATCGGCATCGTCATTCCGGCCCACAACGAAGCCCGGCGTCTGGGTCGATGCCTGAAGGCTGCCTCGGCTGCCGCCCAACACGCTGCGGTAGCCGGTCATGAGGTCGATATTCTGGTGGTGCTCGATCGCTGTACCGACGGCACCGCCGCCGTCGCCCGGCGCCACGGTGCACACACCTTCGCCATCGATGCCGGTAATGTCGGCATGGCTCGGCGCGCGGGCGCAGAATGGATGCTCGCGCGCGGTGCCACATGGCTCGCCTGCACAGACGCCGACAGCCAGGTTCCTGCCCACTGGCTGACGTCACAGCTCGACTGCGGCGCTGAAGTCGTCTGCGGTACGGTCCATGTGAGCCACTGGCAGCCCTGGCAAACAGCCGCCTTACGCAAGCTCTACTTGAGCCGCTACGAGGCACGTGACGGGCACCGTCATATCCATGGGGCCAATCTAGGCGTAAGCGCCCAGGCGTATCAGCGCGTCGACGGCTTCCAGCCACTGGCTGCCCACGAGGATGTTCAACTGGTGCGGGACCTGGAAGCGCTGGGGGTGCCGATCAGTTGGTCGGCTGCGCACAGTGTGGCCACCAGCAGCCGGCGCGAGTGTCGAGCACGCGAAGGGTTTGGCGATTACCTGGCCGGCCTGCAGGAGCACCTGCAGGCCTAGCAGGTGTGAGTGTACTCAGGAAGCCTTGCGCGTACGTTTGGCGGGCTTCTTCGCCGCAGCCGGTTTCTTCTTGGGAGACGCGGTGCTTTTGCCGCCGAGGCTGCGTTTGAGCAGCTCGGTGAGATCGATGATGTCTGCGCTCTTCTCGCCGCTGCTGTCCTCGCCCTTCTCCACCGTCTCGATCTTGCCTTTGCTGGCTTTTTCCGCGACCAACTCCATGATTGTGTCCCGAAACGCGTCGTGATACTCGTCCGGTGACCAGGTGCCGGTCATGTCTTGAACCAGACGCTTGGCCATGTCCAGTTCCCGTTTGTCCACTTTGGCCTTGGTCACAGTCGGGTCCAGTTCAAGGGTATCGAGCCCACGTACCTCATCGGGCCAGCGCAACGTGATCATTACCAGGGCTTCATCCAGGGGTCGGATAAGCGCAAGGTGCTGGCGTGTGTGCAGCACGACTGTCGCCAAAGCCACTTTGCCGGTGGTGGCCAGCGTTTCGCGCAACAGCGCATAGACCTTGCCGCCGCGCCGGTCAGGGCTCAGGTAATAAGGGGTGTCGAAGTGTTGAAGGGGAATTTCCCCTGCGTCCACGAATGAAAAGATGTCGATCGTCTGAGTGGCCTCCGGGCGGGCCTTGCGGATCTCCTGTTCACTGATCACCACATAGCGGCCCTTCTCGTACTCTACGCCCTTGACGATGTTCTCCTTGTCGATGTCCTTGCCGGTGACTTTGTTGATGCGCTTGTAGCCCACTGGGTCCATGCTGCGCTTGTCCAGCCAGTCAAAATCAACGCGTTCACTGCTGACGGCGGAGTTGAGCGCCACGGGGATGTGTACCAAACCGAAACTGATGGCGCCTTTCCAGATTGCCCTGGCCATTGACATGCTCCCTGAGTGATCTGCTGATACCTCAAGTGACTGCGCCACATCAGGAAAGGTTTAACCGCAGTGCCCGGT
Organism: Pseudomonas sp. FYR_7; assembly: GCF_043106155.1. Taxonomy (NCBI): domain Bacteria; kingdom Pseudomonadati; phylum Pseudomonadota; class Gammaproteobacteria; order Pseudomonadales; family Pseudomonadaceae; genus Pseudomonas; species Pseudomonas sp. FYR_7. The sequence continues at coordinate 95,947 of NZ_JBICMI010000053.1, read as the reverse complement.
GGCTCCCACAGCCATAGGCAGATATTCAGGCAGGATTGAAGAGCACCCGCTTGAAGGCTTCTGCCGCCAAGTGCACCTGCACGGACCAGTCGGTGGCCGCATCGCTCCCGGCATCGTCGGAGATGTATTTCAGGCATACGAACGGGATGTCCTCGGACCGTGCGACAAGCGCCAGCGCATAGGCCTCCATGTCGACCACGTCATAGGGCGCATCACCGTGCCTGATCTCGAAATTATCGCCTGTGCCACAGGTTTCGATAGGCAGCCCCGCAATGGCCAGCCCATGTTCAAGTACGACAGGGATGTCGGAAAGCGGCGTTTCGTAACGCGCAAACCCCAGAGGCGTGACGTCCATGTCGCGCTGGACGAACCGTGTGCAGCACACCAGGCTGCCCTTGCCATGCAGCCGACTGCCTGCCGAGCCGAGATTGACAATGAGCCTGGGCCTGTGCGTAGTCACAGCGCGGGTGAGCGCGATGGCCGCGTTCACCTTGCCAATACCGGTGAAGACCGTATTCAGATGCCCGAACAGACCGCCCGCCTCTGCCTCCAGGGCAAAGACGAACAGCGTGTCTTCCAGGGCTACACGGGGGAACAGCGGGGTCAGCATCATGGCTACGGTCCTTGGAGAAACGGTTGTCGATCTCGCTATTCTCTTTGAACCGGTGGTTAGGTCAAGAATGTGTCTGCACAGGCAGGTCTGCTACAGCAGCCGCTTAACGCCACGATGGGCCAGGCGTGTCGATAACACTCCGGTCTCAACGATTGCGCGTAACCGTCAGCGCTACCGCGGCGATACGTTCCACCCGCTCATACCCCGGCTCCAACAACTGCTCGCCGAACACGTCAGGGTCGATCTCTCGATAGACCCAGGAAAATTCAGGGCCTGCCAGCTGCTCGCGAACGCCTTCGAGCAAAGCGTCTGCCCCTTCGACGATAGCAACGCCGGTATACAGCAACAGTGATCCGCCTACGCTCAGTCGCTCAAGGCTCTGCTCGATGATGCGTCGCGAAAGATCCGCTCCGAGCGATCCTCCGCCATGGCGATACGTGCGTTCACCATCGTCAAGCATGTAAGGCGGATTGGCCACGATCAAGTCGAACTGACCTGTCACGTCCTGCAGGATATCGCTTTGCTGCACAGACACATTACCGATGTCGGCAAGTGCCGTATTGACCGCAGTAAAACGCAGCGCCTTGGGGTTGATATCCACGGCGGTCACCTGCGCGTGCTGCGCAGCACGAGCGATCACCAATGCGCCCACCCCTGTGCCACAGCCAATGTCCACTGCACGCTCAATGCGCTTGGGCGTCGATCGCAGGTGATCCTGGATGACATGAGCGAACCGGTAGCTGTCGGGGCCGAAGAACACCGCATCGCTGGCCTGCGTAGGGTAGGCCGAGTGCACCAGTAGCAGCCCGTCTAGGCTCGACCAACGAATGGTACTGGCCAATAAGTCTCGATGAGACTTCACCACGCCAGCGGTTTTCATCAAGTCCAGCTCATCGGCCGAAAGCATCGAGCCGGCGAATGGCCGGCTCCAACCGAATACATCCCGGACGGTGCAAGCCTTCTCAGCGCCTGGTCGCGCATTAACCAATGCATGGGTCGCCGGTGTCACGCAGGTAAAGTGGTAACCATCAGCGCGAAGGCGCTTTCCCAGCTGTAGCAGAGCCTGGTCAGCGGCTGTCTGAGGTGAATCGAGGGGCATCAGTGAGATCCTTCTTGGAGCAGGCCAGTGGCCTGTATGTAAGCCTGAGTCGCGGCCAGTCCTTCGGGCGTCGCATGTTTATTGCCGGACATGGCACAGATCAACGTATCCATATCGTGGTGCGCAGGGCGCTGCCGCTGGGTAACCGGCGCCTGGTCCTGCAACTGCAGGGCGGCCTCCCAGCTGCCGGGTAACACACGGCGAATGCGAGATTGTGAACCTGCGGCGATCCAATCGTGCCACAGCTGCTTCTCGTAGGCGGTAAATACACCATACATGGGCGCGGTTGGCCCCTCGATCAGCGTCCACCAGCGGGTTTGCTCAGGAGCTTCGCCGCGGCGAATCCAACCTTGGGCTTGCATGGCGTCAAGAAAGGCCGGCATGGCGCCTGGCTCGGCCAGCCATTGGTTGATGGTGCGTTTTTGCAGACGGCAGTGGTCCGAGTGCATGAACTGCCCAAAATTGCGCTTGTGCTCCAGGGCCTGGAGCAGCTCAGCTTCCAAGTCGAAACTTGCGATGAGCGCAGGGGTGCTGATCCCTAGATCATTGAGACGGTAGCCCCGACGGACCCGCTCATAAAAGCCTGCCACGTCATCAGCCGGGCACAACTGACGCAGGGCCTGGAGCGACAGATGGGCATGACCGCTGGCTGCATTGTCGATAGTGACGTGCAGCTGGAAGTAAAATCCGTCGATGCCCAGCTCAGCCAATTCGTAAGTTGTGATCAACAGGTGCAAAGGCGGTTGTTCGTAGCCAAGGTTGTAGCCGATCACTTCAGGTAAATAGTCCTGGCCATACTCGCCAAGGGCCAATTGCAAGGACGCCTGCAGGTAGCGGGAATCGTCCAGGTCCGGACGCTCCAGGCAGCCGAGCCGGCTCATCAGGCGCTGGTAGATCAGCACGTGGTTGCAGCGAGGGTCACCGCTGCCCAGCTCCTCGAGGTAGGTACGGATCAGGCCGTGGTAGCGTGGATCTCGCCATTGACGCAGGGCACTGAACAACCACGCGCCGTCCACAACCTTGGTGGGTTCGACTTGCTGCAGGAACCACAACGCCTGGGCGCGGTTGGCGAAATAGCGCCGCGGGCCGCCCTGCTTGCGCTGCTCCAGGTACGCCTTGTATCCCTCGGCCACACCGGCAGCGTGCTGCAAGCTCCAGGCGTCGAGTTGCGCTGGGTCATCCGGCAGGTCGTCAGGCATGCTCCGGGCCTGAGCCAACTGGCTATCGAGCCAGGCCCGGCTACTGGTGTCCTGGCCCTCGAGCAGGGCGTGATAGCGATCTTTCAGGCTGGGAGCGATAGATGGGGCTTGGACCATCGCGGCGGTCTGGCGGGTCATGACCGTCATGGCGTATTCCTCGTGCGCGTATTATTGGTTGGCTTTCTGCCCTGGCATTGGCTCAGGGGCTGGCGCAGAACGGGGTGCGGTTTGTTCGTCAGGTTTTTGCATCTGCAAGGACGGCTTGCTGGCATCGGAGTCCTTGCCGGGGTGATTGTTGTCGCGGTCAAAACAACCGCCGACGAGAGTCAAGGCGCCCATGAGAGTGATCAGTGGGAATGTGCGCATGGCTGGCTCCTTATTCGAAGAATCGCAGTGCCAGGCTAGCCTGGCACTGCAAGGCTTCACTTACGACTTGCCGCCTTTGCGGCCCGACTCGCTGGAGTGGCTTGCTTGCCCCCCTTTTTTGCCGGCTTCGGAAGCCTTTTCACGGTCATTGGCGAAGTTGCCCGAATTTTTGCTACCGCCCTGGCTGCCCTGCTGGTTACCGCTACGGCTGTTGTCTTTAGTGGCCATGATCTGAAACCTCTTATGACTTCGGAATGCACGGCGCCAATGCCGTACATGACTTGGGAGTACACCCGTGCGCGAGGATTCGTATTATCGAGAAGGCTTCTGACAAACGGCGTTAAAGAAGGGTCAGCCCAATAGTTGGCGTACCTGTCAGCGGCGATGGCTTTCGTCGCGTCGACCTTGCTGGCCACCGAGCCAATGACCGGTTGCGGCCCAGCAGACGGCAAGTAGCGCTCCGATTAGCATGGCCACCTGTGGATGATCCCCCATCAGGTCCAGGGCCCGCTTTATCCAGCCGCTGACCGCATCCCCGCCTCGGTAGACCACGGTGTCGATGAAGTTCTTGGCCTTGTACTTGTCTTCGGCGCTGACCACGGTGAACAGCATCTCGCGGCCAGGCCGAACCAGGGCATACTCGCCGGCCCGCCGTACGACCATCACGATGACGAACAGGGCGAAGACAGGCGACAAGGCCAGGCACATGAACCCGGCAGCCATGGCCAGCGGCACTGCCACCAGCAACACCCGCACCCCCAGGCGTCGAGCGAGCCGACCGGTGAAAAACAGCTGCGTGAGAATGGCCAGTGCCTGAACGACTGCATCTATTGCGCCGAACACCTGCGTCTGCCGAGTACGGTCGGTGAAGGTTTCACTGACAATGCGAGCCTGTTCGAAATAGAGGAATGTGCTGACACTGGCCAGCAGCACGACGAACAGAGCAATACCGAGCAGGTACGGCGTGCGTATTACCGCCGTTGCACCGGAAAACGGATTGCCGCCCAGTGCGCGGCCCTCGCAAGTGGGATCGCGGGTCGGGAGTGGATTATTCGTGCGCCAACGCTGCAACACCCAGGCGGCCAGTACGCTGACCAGCAGCAACACGGCCGCGAGCGTCAACAAACCGGGGTGTCCGAGGGGCGCAACCAGCAGCGTGCCGAGCAGCGGCCCGCACAATCCGCCCACACTCGCCCCTGCTGCCAGTACGCCGAACAGGCGCTTGCCTTGCTCGGTGCTGAACAGGTCGGCAAGTACGCTCCAGGCCAACGAGATACTCAGCAGATTGAATACCGACAACCAGATATAGAACGCCCGCGCCACCCAAGGCCCGTCGGGATGGCGTGCCAATAGCGCGGCAAAGGCGAGCAGGTTGCAGATGAAGAAGCCATAGGTCCAAGGCAATATGTGCCGGCGCCGTACACGGGAGGCCATCCAACCAAACACAGGCAGGCAAACCAACGTGGCGATGAAGGTACCGGTGAACAGCCATTGCAGGTTTTCGACGCCACCGGCAACGCCCATGGTTTCTCGCACGGGCCGGAGCATGAAATACCCCGTGAACAGCATGAAGAACAGTAGGCTGCCTGCCAGAACCGCTGGCGCTTCCCCGGGCCGCATGTCCAGCATCTGCTGTAGGCGCTGTCGCCGCGTCACCATGGTGTCAGGCGAACTGTTTGATCAGCGCTTGCTGCTGCGCCTGGGTAAGCATCGGACCCTGCCCTGCCTTGAGTTGGTCCAACTGACGATCCAGTCGGCCAGTGGCCGGTATCACGGCGGTGACTGCCGGGTGGCTGAGTGCGAACTTCAGGAACAACTGGGCCCAGCTACCGACGCCCTGTTCCTGTGCCCATTCTGGAAGGGCGCGATCCTTGACCGCCGCGAACAGACGACCGTCATCGAAGGCGCGGTTGATCAGCACCGCCACGCCCTTGTCACGGCACAAGGGAAGAAGCTCACGCGCAGCGCCAGGGGCATTGACTGCGTAATTGATCTGGATGAAGTCCAGAGCCTGGCTGCGCACGATCGCGGCCACCTGGTCGTGTCCCGAGTCCAGATAGTGGGTGATGCCCACATAGCGTGTCTTGCCCTGTTGCTTGAGTTCACGTGCATAGGGCAACTGCTGTTGCCAGTCACGCAAATTGTGCACTTGTAGCAGGTCCACCTTGTCCGTGCGCAGGCTGCGCAGCGTGCCGTCCCATTGGGCCTGCGCATCTGCGCGGCTGTTGGCGGCGATCTTGGTGGCAATGAAGCACTGGCGGTGCCACCCGCCTTCGGCGAGCAGTTGACCCAGGATGCTGTCGGCGCCGCCGTAGTTGGGAGAGGTGTCGATGACCCGACCGCCACCTTTGAAGAAGGCTTCAAGCACCTGATACAGCTGCCGGTAGTCCGCTGAGCCGGCCTCGACTTCGAAGCTGCCTGACGTGCCGGCGCCGATCACCGGCAGTAGCTCACCCGTTGACGGAATCGGCCGCGAGAGCAGGCTCGCCATTGCAGCTGCGCTCAGCCAGGGGCTGGTGGCCAGCAGACCGATCGCAGCGCCCGCACGTAGGACATCCCGACGTCCATACATAGGAAATCTCCGTAACAGAGCGGAAATATCCAATGCTAGTTCGTGGAAGCTGTCTTGCGATCATCTTGTGTATCTGGATGTTTAAGCCTCGGGCTGCAACAACAGGCGCAAGTCCAGCGAACCCTGCGCCATCGGCGGGCACCAGTAGTAGCCCCCGGTCAGCGGGCGTGTGAACTGATACAGGGCATCGATCACACCGTCCTCCAGCCCGCTCATGCGGCGCAGCTGAACCTCGAACGAGGTGAAAGACGTACCCAGCGCCACGAACGCCAGCCCTGCACCGCGGGTATCAGCCCAGGAAACCGAGCGACGCACCATGAAAGCCTCCGGTGCATAGCTTTCCTGGGCAGTACGCTTCACATGGGCGGACTCAGGCGCATCCTCCAGTTCCTCGTTATCGCTCAGGCGCCGGCCGATGATGTTGTCCTGCACCTGCTGTGGCAGCGATTTGAAGTAGTGCATGTCGTGCTTCCACAGCTGGAACGCGGCGAAGCTCGACCCCTGCAAGCCAGGCGCGCCCTCACTCAGGATGGCGGCTTCGATGGCGTCGTCGCCGCTGGGGTTTTCCGTGCCGTCTTCGTAGCCCGTCAGATCCCGGCCGCCTCGGTGGAGGAAGCCATCAACATGATCAACCAGCGCAAAGGCTGGGCTCAATAGACGCTCCAGCGCCTGGGCCTGCAGATACAGGTCCCCGCGTTCGTCTCCCCGCAACCACAGCCACAGCGCATGCTGGGTACTGGGGTTCTCGACCGCGGCGTCCAGCAGCGGGAACGGGGTCAGGCCTTGGATCTGGGCGTTCAGGGCTTTTGCCAAAGGGGCGCCCACACCCAGTGTCACACGCAGGCCGTCGACATGGCCCAGCAAGGCATCGAGGGCCGCAGGCACGGCCTCGGTTGACTCGATGGAGAAGAACAGGTGACGCGCGTGCACCGGCACGGGCGTGGCAAGCAGACCTTGCTGATACGGCATGAAGGGCGAGTCCTGGGGTGAAAAGCGCGCATGCTACTGCGCAGGTCCAGACAGTGCAATGTATGCCGGGCAGGCAGGATGGTGGAGGCAACCCGGTCAGCAAAGGCGCCTGTGCGCTTGAGACCTCAGAGAGCAGAGCCCCTGTTGCGCCGCAGCTCGCGCACCAGCCGCTTTAACGGGGGCGCGTAGAAAAAACCGAACGACACGCTACCCTTGCGCCCTTTGACGGCGTGGTGCAGCCGATGCGCGCGGTGCAGGCGCGTCAGGTACCGCCCCACCGGGCGCACCGTGCGGGGCCAGTGACGGTGAAAAAAGCCGTCATGCGCGATTACGTACAGCGCGCCGTAAGCCGCCACCCCGCCTCCGACCCACTGCAATGGCGCATGCCCGGCTTTGCCGACCGCCACCAGTGCCAGCGAAATCACCGCCAGTGCCAGCAGGTACACGTCGTTGGTTTCGAGCACGCCCAGCTGGGGTTCGTGGTGCGAGCGATGCAGCCACCAGCCCCAGCCATGCATGATGTACTTGTGCGCCAAGGTGCCGACACCCTCCATGGCCACCAAGGTGCCAAGCAGGACGAGGATATTGAACAGCATGGATCAGCCCGCAACGGTTCAGAAAAGGCAAAAGGTTAACCATTGGCCGTGAATTTTTCCATCGTACCGGCAGGCTTGTCAGGCATTTGCGGATGAAGCCATTGTCATGTTTTTACCCTTGACCTGATCGAGGGTCGGGCTTATCGTCCGCGCCGCACTTTTGCATTCACCAATAGGAGCCCTGCATTGGACACTAGCCCCAGTCGCTTGCGACAGGCCCACGCGGCGCGCTAGCCCGGCAGTCTCCCACGCTGCCTGGCCGAGTTGCCGAGGCAGCCGATGCACAGCATCGCCCCCTCCTTCCCCCCCCGTGGTCCTTTCGCATCTCTGGTTTTTACCACCGCGCTTTCTTGAGTGATGGCGTTAGAGCGGGCCTGTGCCCGTGGAAGAGGTTCATAATGGATTGGAAAGTATTTCTGCTGCGTGTCAGCACCGCCCTGCTGCTGGGGGCTTTGATCGGCGCCGAACGCCAATTGCGTCAGCGCTTGACTGGCCTGCGCACCAACGGCCTGGTCAGTACGGGTGCCTGTCTGTTTGTACTGATGACCCAGGCGGTTCCAGGCATGGCGCCTACCGACGCCTCCCGGGTGGCGGCGTATGTGGTGTCGGGTATCGGTTTCCTGGGCGGCGGCGTCATCATGCGTGACGGCTTCAATGTGCGGGGGCTGAACACCGCGGCAACGCTGTGGTGCACCGCTGCCATCGGCGTGCTGTGCAGCCTGGGGCTGCTGCTCGAAGCAGCCCTGGGCGCGGTGGTCGTGCTGTGCGCCAACATCTTGCTAAGGGATATCGCCCAACGCCTGGACCGCCAGGAGGTGGTGCCCGCCACGGAGGTAGAACAGCAGTTCGAGGTGCGTATTGTCTGTCGAGCCCAGGATGAGATTCAGGTACGCAGCTTGATGCTGCATAGCCTCGGCGAGCCTGAACTGCGCCTGCAGTCCTTGCACAGCGAGGACTTGCCAGACCCGGCCCGCCTGGAAGTGCGTGCCCAGTTGCTGGGTACCTCACAGGCGCCCGCCCAGTTGGAGCGGCTGGTCAGCCGGGTCAGCCTGGAGAAGGGCGTCAGTTCGGTACGTTGGCAACTTCAGGCATGAAGTCGATGCCCGCCAGGGCCAGGCGGGCTGCCTGCATCCCGATGCGGTTCTCAAGGGTCAGCGACCGCGTAGCGGTCCCGGCCCTGGCGCTTGGCTTCATACAGTGCCGCATCTGCGGCTTCGAGCAGTTGCTGTGGACTCTGTTCACTGCGCGTGGGTTCTGCCACCGCAATACCCGCACTGAAAGAGACGATCCCCAGTGGACTGCCCGCATGCACCAGCATCTCCTTGCGCAGAGCTTGCTGCAGCGTCTCGACAAACGCCTTGGCTCCGCGTAAATCCGTGTCGGGTAACAGCAAGGTAAACTCCTCGCCCCCGTAGCGTACGGCCAGATCTGCCGGACGCTGGGCGGCTTGGCGCAGCAGTTCGCCGAAGCGTTGCAAGCACTGATCGCCTGCCGCATGTCCGTAACGGTCGTTGTAGGCCTTGAAATGATCCAGGTCGAGCATCACCACGCACACCGGATACGCCTGGCGCCGAGCCCTGCGCAGCTCGGGCTCGAACACCGCGTCCAGCCTGCGACGATTACCCAACCCGGTCAGGCTGTCGGTCAAGGCAAGGGTCTTGAGGGTCTGGTGGGCCTGGTGCAAGGCGCGCTCGATCACGATGCGTTCGCGCACCTGGCGAAGGACCACCCAACCGAACAACGCAAGGACCATGACCAGCACCAGTAACACCACCAGCGATTTGATTGCATCCTGGCGCCAGGGGGCGATGATTGACTCGCGTGACAGGCCCGCTTCGACCACCAGCGGGTAGCTGGCCAAGGCTCGGTAAGCGTACAGGCGCGGTGTACCATCGACGACGGCCACCGCTTCGACCAACCCTTGGGCTGCATAGGGCAGGTGGTGCTTGAAAATATCGCTGTTGGCCAGGTTACGCTCAAGCAGCGGTTCCACGAATGGGCGCCGCACCAGGATCGTACCGTCGCGCTTGGCCAGCACCAGCGCACCACGTTCGTCGATCTTGAATTCGCCGTAGTAACGCACGAACCAGTCGACCTTGATGGTCCCAAGCAGTACGCCCGCAAAACGCCCATCCGGATAATTCAGGCGCCGAGAAATAGGTACGATCAGATCGCCCGTCGAGCGGCTGCGTACCACTGCACCGATGCGAATGGCGCTATCGGGATGGTCGCGGTGGTAGATGAAGTAATCACGGTCGCCATTGTTAGCGGCCGGCGGCGTTGCCGAGCGGTCCGTGACGAGCCAGCGACCATGGCTGTCGTAGATGAACAGGCCGTGGAGCTGAGGGATGATGCGCACCTGTTGGCTGAGCAACCCATGCATGCGTTTGCGATCCAAGTGCTCGAACCCATCGCCTTGCACGCGCTCCACCAGCGCCGCACTGATGGAATCGACCTGGCGAATGGCATCCTCGGCATGCTGGGCGGTGGCCTGGGCCAGATTGGTCACCATGTTCGCGGCATTGTGGAACGCGTCCCGGTAATCACGCCAGATTCGCCAGCCCTCAACGGCTGCGAACGTGGTCATGACCACCAGCATGAACGCCAGCACCAGGCGAAACAGGGCTACCGCTCGTCCCTGGCCCGCCAGCGCAAGGGCTCTTTCTTCATCGGTCTGCCTGGCGCTTCGCATGCACATCCCCTGCACGTGCTTGGTCAACGCTGTTGACCACTGCCACACCCTGTTGATGCAAAAAAGATGAAACCTTTGGCCTGCGCGCGCCCTCAACAGTACGCGACACTGATGTCGCGCCATCGTTTAAGGAGTGAAACATGAGCAATCTCTTCGTCAAGCGCGTCGGCCTTTCCATGGTGCTGGGCATGGCCTCGGTTCACGCCTTTGCTGCCAGCTCGGACGACTTCGTAGACGCGGCTACCGAAGCCGGCATCGCAGAGATCGTGACCGGCAACCTTGCTTTGGAAAAAAGCCAGAACGCCGAGATCAAGACCTTTGCCCAGCACATGGTGACCGACCACACCAAGGCCAACCAGGAGCTGGCAGAAATTGCCAAGAAGCTGGACATCTCGGTGCCCGATGATGCGGCCATCACCGACAAGGTGAAAAAAGTGATTCTGGAATGGCGTGACGAGTCCTTCGACAAGTCTTACGTGAACAATCAGGTCGATGCTCACGAGAAGACCGTCGAACTGTTCAAGAAAGAAGCCGCTTCTTCTGACAAGGCTGAGCTCAAGGCATTCGCTGCCAAGACCCTGCCAACCCTTGAGAAACACCTGCAAGAAGCCAAGGCACTGCAAACCCAGCATGGCAAGTGAGGCGCGCATGAGTAACGACGCACTGAAAAGCGAAATCCTGACCCGACTCAACCATGCTCACCCCCATGGTCTGGGCAAGGAACTGCTGGACAACTACCGCGGTGAAAAAGCTGTGGCCGGCATGCTTAAATCGCTGCAGGACGATGGCCTGATCCACGACGGTAGCGTAAGTGTGGATGCTGAACATGAGATGACACTCAACTACCCGATCAAGCTCTCTGCCAAGGGTGTCGAGGCGGCCAAGCAGGCTGAAGTGGAAAAACAGGCACAAGCCTGACGTCCGCTGGTCAGCACGGGCAAAGTCCACCCTGACCTTGATGCTGGATAAAAAAGGCCCTGATCGTATCGATCAGGGCCTTTTGCTTGGTGCGTGCCCTTCAGGTGTCTTTCTCTACATCCCTTGGTGGTATGGCGGGGCCTTGGGGGTCTACCTGAGGATCATCGAGGTCGGGAGAATCAGGGTCAAAGCCAAGATCATCCGTTTTATCGGCTTCGTCGGTCGAGTGAGGTCCGTGCTGCGTGCCGTGGGTTGTGCCTCGTTCGCTCATGCGGTCTTCTCCAAATGGCTGTCTAGGGAAGAAAGCCGTTGCGCCAGAAAGTTTTATTTATCTTCTCCATCCCTTAGCTGATCCTGACACAGGCGCAACGACGCCTGGTTCTCTGTCAGCTCCCGCTCCAGCGTCTCAAGCTTTAGCGCCTGATCCCGGCACAAGACCTTGCTGTCCTCCAGCGCTTTGGCCTGCATAGCCAATTGGCGGCGCAGCTCGTCGCTGCTCCCCTGGGCCTGTGCCAGCATCGTGCGCAAGCCCTGGATCTGGGCGTCGCGCTGCTCTAGCAGCTGTTCCTGAGCCCGCCGTTCGCTGCTCGCCTGGCGATTCTCCCCAAGCAGACGCTCGTTATCACGGTGCAGGCGAGTGAGCTCGTCCTGCTTGACGATCATGGCCTGCTGTAACTGCCGTACTTCGACCTGCATCTGCTGCAACTGAGCTTCGTGACGACGCTGCTCGTGTTCGCGCTGCTCGCGACTGGCCGTGCGGTAGTGCTCAAGCGCATCGCGGGCGTGTCGGTGCTTGTCTTCCAGGGATTTGACCTGCTCATCCTTATCCGCCAGGCGTACTTGCAGTTCCCCCAGGGACTGGTTGAGGCTGGCGCTGCGCAGCTGCTCAGCCTGTAGCGTGCTTAGCGTGCTGTTGAGTTTCTCTGACTCCTCACGCAAGGCCGCTGCATCGATTTCGTGCTGTTGGTCAGCCGCTGCAAGCGCCTGCTCAGCTGCCGCCAAGGCCGCTTCGAGCGCCTCGCGCTGCTCGGTGAAGACGCTTTCTGCCCGCTCGATCACCAAATCCGCTTCGTCTTGCAGTTGCGTCGCCAACTGACCTACCAGGCGACTCAATACCTCACTGATCGGCGCGCCGCCTTCGGAGGGCATTGGCTGCTGTCCGTTGAGCTCCTTGAGGTAGCGGTGAATGGTGGTTTTCGAGCCTGTATTGCCCAGCTCGATGCGGATGGCATCGATGCTGGGGTTCTCCCCTCTTGCAATCAGGGCCTGCCTGGCCTGTTGCACAACCACCTTGTTGATGCCGCCACGTGCCATGCATGCTCCTACGATTTCGTAATGTTGTACGTACTATGTAATTACGTACCAATTCTGCTGGTTCCGAACTGCTAAAACAAGTGCAATCTCACATGGAATAATCACGGCTTATCGAATGTTAGGCCGATTTTGGGCCGGTTCTGGTCGCCACCAGCCCGTCTCGGCGTGTACAGGGTGCTTGATCGGCATACGGCGCCTTGTGCGAGCAGGCACTCGGAGCCAACATAAGCGCTTCCTTAAAATGCACAGTGGCCCCGCATGTCGCTCGAGAACTACCAGGCAATCGCCGAAAGCATTGCCCTGTTGCTGTATCCCCATGCCGAAGTCGTCGTCCATGACCTGCGCACCCAGACGGTGGTGCATATCGCCAACAACATCTCCAAGCGCAGCCTGGGAGATGACTCGGCCATTGCCGAGGACCTGGACGATCTGCTCGGCGGCGCCAAGTTGGGCCCTTATGAGAAGTTGCACTGGAACGGTCAGAAGGTCCGCTCCATCAGTACGGTCTTGCGCGATGAGCAGGGTGATGCTCGGCACCTGATGTGCATCAACCTGGACCTGTCGGTGCTCGAAAACGCCCGTCATGCGCTGGAGGCGTTCTTTCAAATGGGTCGCCTGGTCGAGCAGCCTCAGGCGCTGTTTCGCGATGACTGGCAGGAGCGCATCAATACCTTCATGCATGCATGGCTCAAGGCGCGCCATTTGTCCCTCCAGACAATGCAGATGGGAGACAAGCGCAGCCTGGTACAGGCGTTGCACGCCGAGGGTGCGTTCGAAGGCCGAAGCGGCGTGGACTATGTGGCCAATGTGCTGAACATGGGGCGTGCGACGGTTTACAAATACCTCAAGGCGCTCAAGGGATGACGATTTTGAGCGCCAGGACTGACCCAGGCTGAAAGAAGTGTTTGCACGAACATGGACAATACGTCTACCGTAGACACTAATTCCATACGGAGCCTTATGCGCCATGTCCGACCTTGCACCGTCAACCGTCTGCCAACCCGACCTCGACGCTCTGTTCGAGGCGATCAAGCACGCTCATCCCGCCTTGCGGCCAGCCGTAAGCACAACCCCGCTGACGCGCAGCCAGCACCTGTCAGCAACCACCGGCGTGGACGTATGGCTCAAGTGCGAACACCTGCAACCTACCGGTTCATTCAAGTTTCGCGGGGCCAGCAATAAAGTCAGGCTTTTGCCTGTGAGTGCACGTGAGCATGGCGTCATCGCCGCCTCGTCTGGCAACCATGGCCAGGCACTGGCCCTGGCCGGCAAAACCGCCGGGGTTCCGGTGACCCTTTACACCACTACGGCGTCAACCTATAAGGTCGCAGCCATGCGTAACCTCGGCGCTGAAGTGATCTGCCTGCCGACCGATCCCTTGAGCGCGGAGCTGGAAGCGGCCAGGCAAGCCCAGGCCAAGGGTGTGCCCTTCGTATCGCCCTACAACGATCTGCAGGTGATCGCCGGCCAGGGCACCATCGGCATGGAACTGTTCGAGCAGGCGCCAGACCTGGACGCCGTATTCGTCGCGGTGGGTGGTGGCGGCATGATCGCCGGCATTGGCGCTGCCCTGCGTACCCTGGCACCGGGTGTCGACATCATCGGCTGCTGGCCCGAGAACGACCCGGCCCTTGAGCAGTCGCTCAAGGCCGGCAGGATCATCGACGTACCTGCCAGTCCCACGCTGTCCGACGGCACGGCAGGCGGCGTCGAGCCAGGCGCCATCACCCTGCCCCTGTGCCAGGCCTTGCTCACCGATACTGTATTGGTCAGCGAAGCGCAAATACGCGCCGCCATGCGCGACATCGCCAGCAGCGAGCGGTGGATCATCGAAGGCGCGGCAGCTGTCGCAGTGGCCGCCATGAAAAAATGCGCGGACCGGTACCAAGGCAAACGCGTAGCTGTGGTGCTGTGTGGGCGGAACATCGGCCTGGATACCTTCCTCGAGGCCGTCAAATGAAGCTGATCACCAAGCCTCAGATCCTCGCGAGCCTGGACACCGAGCGGGCGCTCAGCGCCATCGAAGAGGGCTTTATCGCCTATTCCGCGGGCAACGTTCAGGTACCGCCTGTGCAGGCGTTTACCTTCGCCGAGACCAACGGGGATTGCTGCATCAAGTCTGCCTACAAAGTGGGCAGCCCCACCTTTACCGTCAAGGTGTCCACCGGCTTCTATGACAACCCGTCCAACGGTTTGCCCAGCAACGACGGGCTGATGATGGTGTTCTCGGCCCACACCGGCCAGCCGCTGGCCCTGCTCCAGGACCAAGGCTGGCTCACGGCGATGCGCACGGCACTGGCGGGACGGATCGCGGCCCGGCTGCTCGCGCCCTCACAGGTCAAGGCCATCGGCATCCTGGGCACAGGCATGCAGGCCAGCATGCAATTGGAGCAGTTGCGCAGCGTCACCGACTGCCGCCAGGTGATCGTCTGGGGGCGTCACGCCGAAGGACTAGGCGCTTACGTGACGATGGCGCGGGATCTTGGTTTTACCGTGCGCAGTACACACGACGCCGCGGAACTGGCGGGCCTTGCCAACCTCATCGTCAGCGCCACACCTTCGCGCGAGCCGCTGTTGCAGGCGCACTGGATACAACCGGGCACTCACATCACTGCTGTCGGTGCGGACGGCCCTGGCAAGCAAGAGCTGGACCCTGGGCTGGTCATCAGGGCCGATCGCTTGGTCGTCGACTCGATCACCCAGTGCGCCCAATATGGCGAAGTGTCCCATGCGCTCGGCAAAGGCCTGGTGACCCCAAGCCAACTGGTCGAACTTGGCGCGCTGCTGGCAAGCCGAGCCCATGGCCGGGAGTCCGACGACCAGATCACGTTGGCTGACCTGACCGGCGTCGCCGTTCAGGATGCGCAGATCGCCGATTGTGTGCTGGCGGCCATCGCCGCCTGAAAGCGCCGGATTCAGAACTCGCGTTGTACCTGCGCAGGCCGGCGCCGCATCAGTACCTTTCCGTTGCGCACCGACACCAGCGCGTGGCCCTGGCTGCGCACCATCTCGTAGTCGTCCGGGGCCGAGAGCAGCAGCAGGTTCGCAGGACGACCGGTCTCGATGCCATAGCGCTCACCCAGGTTCAAGGCGCGGGCACTGTTGTCGGTGATCAGGTCCAGGCAGCGCTGCAGGTCCTGATAGCCCAGCATGTGGCAAATGTGCAGGCCCGCCTCGAGCACGCGCAGGATATTGCCGTTGCCCAGGGGGTACCACGGATCGACGATCGAGTCCTGGCCGAAGCACACGTTCATGCCAGCACGGTCGAGTTCGGCGACACGGGTGACCCCACGGCGCTTCGGATAGGTATCAAAGCGCCCTTGCAGATGAATGCTCTCGGTAGGGCATGACACGAAGTTGATGCCGGACAGCTTCAACAGCCGAAACAGCTTCGAGCAGTAGGCATTGTCGTACGAACCCATGGCCACCGTGTGGCTGGCGGTCACCCTCGCCCCCATCTGCCGGACCCGAGCGTGTTCGGCCAGTACTTCCAGGAACCGTGACTGCGGATCGTCCGTCTCGTCGCAGTGAACGTCCACCAGGCAGCCGGTGCGTTCTGCCAAATCCATCAGGAACTGGATCGACGCCACACCCTGTTCACGGGTGTTCTCGAAATGGGGAATGCCGCCCACCACATCGGCGCCGATGGCCACCGCCTCGGTCATCAATGTGCGGCCATCGGGGTACGATTCGATACCCTCCTGGGGAAAGGCAACGATCTGCAAGTCGACCAGATCACGCACTTCATCGCGCACCTCGACCATGGCCTTGAGTGCCACCAGGCCCGGCTCGGTTACATCCACATGGGTGCGCACATGCTGGATGCCATGATCGACCAGCATCTGGAGGGTGGTCTTGGCCCGGGTCTTGATGTCCTCATGGGTGGTGCTCTGCTTGCGCTGGGCCCAGCGCTCGATCCCCTCGAACAGCGTGCCGCTCATGTTCCACTCAGGCTGCCCGGCCGTCAGGGTCGCGTCGAGGTGGATGTGCGGCTCGACGAACGGGGGGACCACCAGGTTCTGGGCGGCATCCAGGTCGGCACCGGCCACGGGCAGCACACCCTCGTTCTGCGCAGTGATCGCGCCAATGCGCTGACCGGCCAGTTCGATGCGGTACAGGCCAGGCTTGCCACGCAGCCGAGCGTTGATGATGTTCATGCTGTCCTTCCTCGTCCTGGATCGTCTTCGAGCGCTGCGGGCCAGTTGCGGCGGTCATCCGCGTGCCCCCTTTTCCACTACAGCTTGCCAGCCAACGGCACACGGGGATAGTGGCGATCCAGGCATGCGGCTGCCCAGTCACGCCATGTCCAGCCCCATCTGCCAGAAATCGGCCTCCAGCCCCGAGGCCTGGGCAAAGATCGCGGCCAGTTCGGCAAACCGCTGATCCGTCAGGCTGCGCGCCGCCAACGAATCCAGGTGCGTGCGTGCAGCTGCTGCAACGGCCTGGTAGCCGGCACCGGCGTATTCGCCGATCCACTCGCGATAGGGATGCGCGTTCAGATTGCCGATGCGTGCGGCCAGGGACTGCCCAATCTCGGCGTAGCCGATCACGCAGGGCGCCAGCGCCACGTGCAACTCCAGCAAGTCGCCAGCGGCACCGCAGTCCAGTACATACCGGGTGTACGCCACGGTGGCCGGGTGCTCGGGGGCCGCCTCGATGTCAGCCTGGCTCAGCCCCCAGCGTGCGCATAGACGCACGTGCAGGTCGGTTTCGTCGAGGATTGCCGCCAGCCCCGCCTGTGCGGCACGGATATCGGCCGGTCGCCTGCTCTTGTACGCCGCCAACGCCCAGGCGCGGGCAAACTGAATGAGGAAGAGATAGTCCTGCACCAGATAGGACCGAAAAGCGGCTTCGCTCAACGTGCCATCGCCCATCTGCTGCACGAAGGCATGGTCGACGTAACCGCGCCACTGCGGTGCAGCGGCCTGCTTGAGCCGATCAAAGATGTCCATGTTCATTCCGCCTCCGGGTAGATGGCGTCGAAGAAGGCCAACTCCAACGCGACGGTGCGCTGGTGAAAGTCCTGCGCCACCGCGGCATGCAGAGGGCCGACGCGGTCCAGTTCGGCGTGCAGGAACGCCACGAACGCCTGGAAATCCGGATTGTCGTGCAAGGTGATCCATTCAGCGTGGATGAAACGCGACGGCAGGGGTTTGGGCGCGCGCAGCGCCCAGTCCAGGTAAAGGCCTTCGGCGACGCTCAGCACTGCCAGCGCGGCGGCGTACGAGCGGGTGGCAGCCGCTTCGCGCATGATGGCTTTGAACGCCGCCGTGGGCACCGTGTCCATCGGCTCATCACGCTGCGCCGGGCTGACACCCAGCGCCTGGAACGCCCGCAGGAAGTAAGTGTTCTCCTCGCTGCTGATCATGCCCGCGAATCGCCCCAGGCGCAGGCGCGCCTCGAAGGTGTCGGCCGTGGCGATGGCGGCGCCCAGCAACATCAGGAAGCTGTCCAGGAAGCGATGATCCTGGACCAGGTAGTCGACCATGATGGGATCAGGCAGGCTGCCGTCACACAGTTGGGTCACGAAACGATGGCCGGTGGCGGCGGCCCATGTCGTCTCGCTCTGGCGGCGCAGGGTCTGGGTGAAACCTTCGGTCATGGCGCTGTCCTTGGTGAGGGTGACAGCGAGACCTGGGCAATGGTCATGAATCGGGTCTCGCCTTGAGACCGGCGGGAAGGCAGGCGGTATAGCACCCCATCCCTTCGCCGGCATTATCCGGATCAGGTTCGAAGGGTCACCGCGCTGCACCTGGCTCAGCGGTTTCTCAGCCCGTTATCGGGCTCCCCTTGGTAGCGGCAAGATATACCCGACTTGACCCGCCGCTGTCATCTTTGGTTCAGCCATCACTACAGGCTATTTGCCACCAGTCATGGCGCTGTCATGTTGCTGCCGTAATGTCCGGGCCTCACACAAGGCCGGGAAACACTGCAATTGATACGACGTTCACTTTCCTCGGCGACCCTGCTCAGGCTGCTGATCCTGCTGCTGTGCGCTGCTACGCTGACCTTTCTGTGGGGGGTGCATGTTGCTCAGAAAGCCACCGCTCGCCAGGATGCTCTGACCAACCGTGGCAACGAACATCAGCGGCTGGCCAACGTGCTCGCCGAAAACGTCAGCCAATGGCTCGACCGTGCGCACGCCGCTGCCGAGGGCACAGCGTGTGCGACCTCCTCCCCGGTCCTCATGCCCGTGCCTGAGCAGCCCGAGGCATGCGATACGTTGGTTGCAGTGCAGCTTGCCGCCCACCCCTTGGCGCAATTGCTGCAACAGGTGGATCTGGGCGATTCTACCCGCGTGAGTGTGTTGCAGGCCGACGGGACGGAACGCCTGCGCCTCGGTAATCGCGGCTTGTTGCCGATCACACCTGCCTTGCAGCCGGCACTGCCAACCGATGGCACCCCTGCGGGCGTGCTGACACAGTACTTGGAAGGTGATCCTTACCAGAGCGTCTTCAGGCATCGGCCCGAGCACGGTTTTACCCTTGTCATCAGCCAGCGCGAGAACGAGATCACCGGGCCCATCGACGCGGCCTGTGCCCGGCAGTTCTGGCTGACACTGGGCATGACACTGATGATCCTGGCCAGCCTGGCCTGGACCCTGCGCCTGCTGCGCAAGCGCCAGGAAGCCTTCACGGCGCTGGAGCACGCCCAGCAGATCAACCAGCAACTGATCGGGCGCCTGGAAGATGCACACCGGCGCAGCAGTCATGCCGCCGCTACCGATCATCTCAGCGGCCTGCACAACCGCCGTCAATTCGTCGAAGTGGCAGGTGCCGCGCTCGTCCATCAGCGTGGCAGGCGGCAACTGGTGGCCATCCTCTTCATCGACATGGACCGTTTCAAGTCCATCAATGATTCGCTGGGCCATAAAGTCGGTGACCTGTTGCTGCAGGCTGTGGCCGGCCGTATCCAGCGCTTGCTCGAACCGGGCGATGAAGCCTCGCGCTTTGGCGGCGATGAGTTCGTCGTACTGCTCGCAGGCGAGCGCAGCGAGGAGCAGATCGATGCCTGGGTACGCGAACTGGCCCGCAGGCTCTCTTCCACGTATGCCCTGGAAGGACAAGAGGTCAACACCAGTCCCAGTATCGGGGTCAGCATCTGCCCGCGCGATGGCCAGGACATCGACAGCCTGGTGCGCAGCGCCGATGCGGCCATGTATTCGGCCAAGCAGGCCGGCCGCGCGCAGTACCGCTATTTCGACCCATCCCTGAATGTGGCCGACATCCAGGCATTTTCCCTGGAGCAGGCGTTTGGCGCTGCACTGGCAGGCAGGCAATTCGTCTTGCACTACCAGCCGCAGATCGGCCTCGATGACCACAAGGTCGCAGGCTTTGAAGCGCTTGTACGTTGGCAGCATCCCGAGTTCGGCCTGCTCTACCCCGACCGTTTCATCGCCCTGGCCGAACGCAGCGGCTTCATTGTCGAGTTGGGCTGGGAAGTCCTTCGCCTGGCCTGCGAGGCTTTGTCGGCCTGGCACAGGGAAAGCCGCCAGGTCCGCCTGGCCGTCAACGTGTCTGCCTTGCAGTTGCGTCAGCCTGACTTCACTGTGCGCCTGCTCGACCAACTGAGCGAGCACGGCATTGCCCCCGAGCATCTGGAGCTTGAGATCACCGAAACCACCATCCTCGACCCTGAGGGCCCGGCGATTGCGCATCTACACCGGCTGCGCCAGGCAGGCATCGGGATCAGCCTGGACGACTTTGGCCGAGGCTACGCAGGCTTCGCCCATCTGCATGCACTGCCTTTGAGCAAACTGAAGATTGATCGATCCTTGATCGCCTCGCTGTCCAACAGTCCGGACGACAGCCCCATCGTGGCCTCCACCATCATCCTGGCCAAACGCCTGGGCCTGGTGGTGGTGGCCGAAGGCGTGGAAACCCGCGAGCAGGTCGTGTGCCTGCGCCTGGCGGGGTGCGACGTTGCTCAGGGCTATCATTTCAGCCGGCCCCTGTCCGCCGCGCAGCTGCGTGACTACGTGCCGTTCAAGCATCAGGCGCAGCCCCTGGCCGCGTTGCACTGAAGCGAAGAAGAGCGTGCAAACCCTGGCAAACCCTTGGTACCGGCAGGCCTCAAGGTTTAAGGTGGCACCACTGCATCCATCCGCCGACGCCCGCACCATGACCGATATCGAGCGCTACCTGCGCGCCGCCACGCGTGACAACACCCGCCGCAGCTACCAGGCGGCGGTGGATCATTTCGAGACGCAATGGGGCGGTTTTCTGCCGGCCACTGCCGAAAGCATCGCCCGGTACCTGGCCGACCACGCCCAGCAGCATGCGGTCAGTACCCTGCGCCAGCGCCTGGCGGCCCTCAGCCAGTGGCACATCAGCCAAGGCTTCCCCGACCCCACCAAAGCACCAGTGGTGCGCCAGGTCCTGCGCGGCATCCGCACGCTGCATCCCACCCCGCCCAGGCAGGCAGCGCCATTGCTGCTGCAACATGTGCAAACGGCCGTGACCTGCTTCGAGGAGGAAGCCCGCCAAGCCCAGGCGAACCACGACATGGCCGGGCTGCGCCGCGCCCGGCGCGACACGGCGCTGCTGCTGTTGGGGTTCTGGCGTGGCTTTCGCGGCGATGAACTGGCGCGCTTGCGGGTCGAGCACATACAGGCCGAAGCGGGCGTGGGCATCACGCTGTTTGTGCCGCGCAGCAAAGGCGACCGCGAGGCACTTGGCGTGCAGCACCGCACCCCGGCCCTGAAGGCCCTATGCCCGGTAACGGCCTACCTGCAATGGCTGCAGGTGGCCGGCATCGCCCACGGTCCGGTGTTCCGCAAGCTCGACCGCTGGGGCAATCTCGGTGACCAGCCGCTCAACAGCAACAGCCTGGTGGGCCTGCTGCGGCGCATGTTGGCCCGCGCCCAGGTGCCAGCTGCGCTGTATACCGGTCACTCCCTGCGTCGCGGCTTCGCCACCTGGGCCAGCGCCAATGGCTGGGAGCTCAAGTCGCTCATGAGCTACGTAGGCTGGAAGGACGCCAAGTCGGCGCTGCGCTACATCGATTCGACGCAGCGTTTCGGCGACCTGGCCGTGTTGCCCAGCACACCCCTGCCGGTGCTGGCACCCTGAGCTGCGCGCTTCATCTGCTCAGACGCGCTTGACCCAGGCCCAGAGCCGACCGATGTCACAGGCGCGGGCTTGCAGCAGGCGGGAGGTGTCGCGGCAGGCCTGTTCCAACGTCATGGGACCGTCCACCAGCGCAAAGGCGGCATCTACCCCATGGGCGTACAGCTGCTGATAGCCCTCGCCGAGCATGCCCGCCAGCACGACCACCGGCACGCCATGACGCTTGGCGACCCGGGCCACGCCCATCGGCGTCTTGCCGCGCAGGGTCTGGGCATCAAAACGGCCCTCCCCGGTCACCACCAGGTCCGCGTCCCTGACATGGGCTTGCAGGCCGGCCAGTTCGGCCACCACTTCCACGCCGGCCCGGAACTGGGCACCCATGAAGGCCCTGGCCGCAAAGCCCATGCCCCCGGCGGCGCCGCAGCCTGGGTAATCACGCACATCCTGGCCCAGCAAGCGGGCGCAGTGGTCGGCGAAGTGACCGAGCGCCTGGTCGAGGGCCTGAACCTGTTGCGGGCTGGCCCCCTTCTGCGGCCCGAAGATGGCCGATGCGCCCTGGGGGCCGCACAGCGGGTTGTCCACATCAGCCGCCACTTCGAAATTTACGTGCGCCAGGCGCGGGTCCAGCCCGCTGGCATCGATCCGCGCCAGGCCGGCCAGGGCAAGGCCACCCTCGGCCAGTGGCTGATTGTCTGCATCCAGCAGTCGCAGGCCCAAGGCGCGCAGCATGCCACTGCCCGCATCATTGGTGGCACTGCCGCCGATCGCCAGCACGACGCGCTGCGCGCCGGCGTCGAGCGCCGCGGCGACCAGCTCACCGGTGCCCCAGGTGCAACTGCGGCAGGCGTCGCGCTGACCGGTGGGCACCTGTTGCAGGCCGCTGGCCTGCGCCATTTCGATGATTGCGGTGCGGCTCTGGGGCAGCCAGCCCCAGCCCGCCGCCACAGCTGTGCCCAAGGGGCCGCGCACGGTAAGCCGGCGCAGCTCGCCGTCGCTGGCGGCAAGAATGGCCTGCATCGTGCCTTCGCCACCGTCGGCCATGGGGCACTCGATCAACTGGGCGTCGGGCAGTGCTTCGGCCAGGCCAGCAGCGATGGCGCGCGCCACGTCTGCCGCCTCGAGGCTGTCCTTGAACGAGTCAGGCGCGATGACGATCTTCATGATGATTCTCCTGTCCGGGTAGCGGCATGCTGACAGCTGGCCCGCGAAGCGGCGTCGGTCAAATGCACAAACCGCCCGACGGATTGTTTGGGCAGATGCCAGCGCCAGGCGACAGTGCCCAGCCGGCTATGGCTATCGGATGGGCAGCAACTGCAGCCCCAGGTACAAACTGAGCATGCCCTCCAGGCGCATGGGGTCCACCTCGCCCAGCTCGGCGATGCGTTCAAGCCTGTAACGTAGGCTGTTGCGGTGAATACCCAGCGCCTCGGCACACGCCTGGCTCTGACCATCATGGGCACACCAGGCGCGCAGCGTAGCCAGCAATTGCCCACTGCTGTCGCGGGCCTGAATGCGCAGCAACGGCTCGAGCAGTTCGTCCAGCGCCTCATCGTTGCGATGGCGCCAGAGCAAGGCTGGCAGGCGATAGCGCTGCAAGCTCAGCAGCCGTTCCTGGGGCACCACCTCACGCCCATAGGCCAGCAGGTCGCGCACACGCCGGTAGCCGCGGCGCAGCTGCTCAAGACCCTGCGCGGCGGTACCCATGGCCGAGCGCTCCACCGCCCAACCGTGCCGCTCGATGCGCTCGACCAGCCGTGATACCTCCAGCGCCACGCCTGCCGGGCGACACCACAGCAGCGAGTGGCGCGCTGGGCTCACGCACCAACTGTCGGGGTAGCGGCTCATCAGCCAGCCTGCCAGTGCTTCGGCATCGGGCCCGCTGGCCAACTCGAACAGGCAGGGAATGCGTGGTAGCTGCGGTTTCAGGCCCAGTTGGCGTGCCTCGTCCAGCAGCCGTGAGGCGTCGCCGGTCCCGCCCAGCAGCAAGGCCAGCAAATCGTCGCAGCGCTGCTTGCGCCACTGCTGGTCGGCCTGCAGGTGACGCTGGGCCAGCAGCATTTCGGCGGTCATGCGCACCAGCTCGGCATACACCCGAACCTGCTGCGGATCACCCGTCAGCCCCAAGACGCCCATCAGGCGGTCGTCGAGCATCAGCGGCAGGTTCACCCCCGGCTGCACCCCCTTCAGGCAGCGTGCCGCCTCCTGGTCGAGCTCCACGTTGCGGCCATTGGCGAGCACCAGCTGGGCGCCTTCGTGCCGTGTGTTGATACGCTCCGGCTCGCCGCTGCCCAGGATCAGGCCCTGGCTGTCCATGACGTTGACGTTGCAGGGCAGAATGGCCATGGCGCGGTCTACGATATCCTGTGCCAGGTCGTGGTCGAGTTCGAACATTCAACGGTCCTTGGGGGCGTGCGGTTGGGCTCGGGCACAGCAGCAAGGCCCATGGCCTGTGCAAAAGCACAAAGACAGCCACGCCGCCGTCCCCGAGACTCGTTCAGGCGAGCGCCGGAACAGGCGACGCGGTGACAACCATAACAACAGAGAACCCGATCATGGCACACAGCCCCGCCCCTGACCAAGGCACGGACACCACCCGCAATGCGCTGTACCGGCGCATCACCTTGCGGCTGATTCCGTTCATTTTCATCTGCTACCTGTTCAACTACCTCGACCGCGTCAACGTCGGCTTCGCCAAGCTGCAGATGCTCGACGCGCTCAAGTTCAGCGAAACCGTCTACGGCCTCGGTGCCGGTATCTTCTTCATCGGCTACGTCCTGTGCGGCCTTCCGAGCAATCTGGCGCTCAACCGCTTCGGCCCACGGCGCTGGATCGCCTTGATGATGATTGCCTGGGGCAGCTTGTCCACCTGTCTGCTGTTCGTGACGACCCCCACCGAGTTCTATGCCCTGCGCCTGCTCACAGGTGCCGCCGAGGCAGGCTTCTTCCCAGGCGTGGTGCTGTACCTCTCGCGCTGGTTCCCCGGTGCGCGCCGTGGCCGCATCATGGCCTTGTTCATGTCCGCGATCCCGGTCTCGGGCCTGTTGGGCAGCCCGTTCTCCGGCTGGATCCTCGAGCATTTTGCAGCCGGGCAACATGGCCTTGCCGGCTGGCAATGGATGTTCCTGATTCAAGGGCTGCCGACCGTTGCGCTCGGCGTGCTGGCGGTGTTCCTGCTCAGCGATGGCTACCAGAAAGCGGCCTGGCTGAGCGATGATGAACGCCGGCTGATCGCCGCCGACCTGCAGGCCGATGCCGACAGCAAGCCGCCCACCACGGGCGACAGCGTTCTGGCCGTGCTGGCCAACCCGCTGATCTGGACCTTCGGCTTCATCTACTTCTGCATCCAGAGCGGCGTGTACGCGATCAACTTCTGGCTGCCTTCGATCATCAAGAACATGGGCTTCGACAACCCCCTGCTCATTGGCTGGTTGAGCGCCATTCCCTACTTGCTGGCCGGGGTTTTCATGATCCTGTGCGGGCGCTCGGCGGACCTTCGCAACGAGCGCCGCTGGCACTTGGTAGTGCCGATGCTGATGGGCGCTGTGGGCCTGCTGATGGCGGTGAATTTCGCGGCTACTCCGGCGATCGCCATCCTGGGCCTGTCCATCGCCACCATGGGCGCCCTCACCGGCCTGCCGATGTTCTGGCCGATGCCCACGGCCTTGCTCAGCGCGGGTGCGGCCGTGGCGGGCCTGGCCCTGATCAACTCGGTCGGCCAAATGGCGGGCTTTCTCAGCCCTTATCTGGTCGGGTTCATCAAGGACCAGACCGGCTCGACCGACGCTGCCCTTTACGCCCTGGCGGCGCTGATCGTGGTGGGTAGCCTGGTGGCCCTGCGCGCCACCCGTATCCTTACGCCCGCACCTGCCACAGCCGACTGACGGTCGCGCCAACGGCGCTTGCTCGTACGGGTCATACGGTCCCGTGCGAGCAAGATTGACCATCCCTTGTGCCCCGTACTGCGCTCCAGTCGTCAGCTCGACGCAGCCCGACCGGGCAAATCGGCGTCGAACCCTTCCAGAGGCCCCCCTTTGGAGAATTCACCATGACCGAACACGCCGTGGCCCGCCTGGCCGACCTCGATGAACACACCCCCCTGCGCGTGGAAGCCGGTAGCGAAGAGCTGATCATCGTCCGTCAGGGCGATCAGGTGCGTGCTTTTCAGGGCAACTGTCCTCATGCAGGCGCGCCGCTGGATGAGGGCCGCGTCTGCGGCGGCTTGCTGATTTGCCCATGGCACAAGGCCGCGTTCGCCGTGGACGAGGGGGCCGTGTGCGAGCCCCCTGCCCTGACCGACCTGCGCCGCTACAAGGCCTGGGTCAAGGATGACCAGGTGTGGGTGGACGACCGCCCTCTGCCCAAGGCGCGCCCGCCCCGGCACAGCGATGCGCGGTGTTTCGTGGTGCTGGGGGCCGGTGCGGCAGGCAGTGCCGCCGTGGCCACGTTGCTCCGCCATGGCTTCAACGGCCGCCTGGTGTGGATCGACCAGGAGCGCCAGCCGGCCTACGACCGCACGGCCCTGAGCAAATTCGTGCTCGCAGGTCAGATGGCCCCGGATGAGGTGCCGATGCTGCTGGAGCCTGATGACCTGCGGATGGGGCAATTGGAGCGTCGGCACGCCAAGGTCCGCTCGCTCAATGCCCAGAAACGCCAGCTCCTGCTGGCCGACGGCCAACGCATTGACTATGACGCCTGTCTGCTCGCCACGGGCGCCAAGGCCCAGCGCCCGGATATCCCGGGGCGTGACCTGCCTGGCGTCTTCACGCTGCGCGCGCGCGGGGACGCGGCGCAACTGCTCGATGCCGTGGAACCGGGTAAGCCGGTTGTGATCGTGGGCGACAGTTTCATCGGCCTGGAAGCGGCCTCGGCGTTGAGCGAATACGGTGCCCAGGTCCATGTAATCGGACGGCACGATGTCCCGCTGGTCAAGCAGCTGGGCGAGCGCATCGGCCGGGCGATTCGTGCCTTGCACGAGCGCAAGGGCGTCACTTTCCATGGCCCGGCCGAGGTGAAGGCGATCGAAGGCGTAGATCAGGTCGAAGCGGTCGTGCTTGGCAGCGGCGAGCGCGTGGACTGCCAGGCGGTGCTGCTGGGAACGGGGGTAGCCCCGGCCACGGCTTTTCTCAATGGGGTGTCGCTGGCCGACGACCATGGCGTGCCGGTCAACGGTGAAATGCAGGTGGCCGAAGGCCTGTGGGCGGCGGGTGACATGGCCAGCTTCCCACTCGCCGGCCAATCGGTGCGCATCGAACACTGGCGGCTGGCGCAGCAACACGGCGTCATCGCCGCGGCAAACATGCTGGGCCAGCAGCGCCGCTACGCCGACGTGCCGTTTTTCTGGACCTATCACCATGGGCAGCGATTTGAAGTACTGGGCCACGCTCGGCAGTGGGACGCCATCACCTTCGTCGGCGCCCCGGAAAGCGGGGATTTCATTGCGCTGCAATGCCTGGCGGATCAGGTGCAGGCCGTGGTGGCCAAGGGTTATGCCTCAGCCATGATGCAGCTGTCGCAACGCATGAAGCGGCCGCTGACCACCGCCGAGGCACTCGAACTGATCCACTGAGCGCCCTGGCCGCGCGTCTGGGCTGGCAGCGCGCCATCAGCTAGGGTTATCTTCACCCCTGATAACAATAACTGTGGAGCGCCCATGCCCGCTCATAACCCTGCCTCGGAACTGGCGGCCTTCGTCGACAGTCACTTCGGCCACCGCGGCCTGGTCCCGGAAGCGGTGATCGCCGAATCCTGGTACCGCAGTGTCACCCAGCACCGCCTGGACCCGAGTGTGCACCCGACGGACAACATGCTCAGTGCCGCCGAAATCCGCCAGTTGCAAGCCCAGCACCAGGCCTACCTGACCCTCGCCAGCCAGGGCGTGAGTGGCTTGGCCCGGCGGGTGGCCGATGCAGGTTTTGCCGTTTTGCTCAGCGATGCGGCGGGGGTCACGCTCGATGCCCGCCTGCCTGCCGACGCCGGGCACTTCACCGGGTCCGGGCTGGTGGTGGGGGCGCGCTGGGACGAGTCCATCGCCGGCACCAACGGCATCGGCACCGCGCTGGCCTCACAACAGGCGCTGACCATTCACCGTCAGGAACATTTCCTGGCCAGCAATGCCCGGCTCAGTTGCTCGGTCTCGCCGATTTTCGACAGCCATAACCACCTGCTGGGTTGCCTGAACGCGACCTGCTTGTACAACGATGGGCCCAAGCAGGCCCAGCACCTGACCTTGCAATTGGTGACGCTGTACGCGCGGCTGATCGAAAACGCGCATTTTCGCCAGCGTTACCGCGACTGCCTGACCCTCGCGGTCAAGCCCTGCGACGGCGATGCGGACCTGGCAGCCGAGCAACTGCTGGCCCTCGACGAGGGTGGCCGTATCGTCGGGGCCAACCGGGCCGCGTTCAACAGCAACCCCCATGCCCTGCTCGGCCTGCGTATCGAGCAGGTGTTGAGTGCCGACATCGACCAGTTGCTGGCCCTGACCCAGGGCGGCGCTCGGGGCACGCAGCTGTACGATGCGTGCCAGGTCACGGGCCTTGAGGTTGGCCTGCGCGTGCCGCGCGCTTATCGCCCTTGTGCCTCGACTGCACCGGCGGCCTCTGCCAACGCACATCCGACACTCGACCAGCTGGCCGGCGGCGACCCGCAGCTGCAGCACGCCGTCGCGCGCCTGCGCAAGGT
Organism: Pseudomonas sp. FYR_7; assembly: GCF_043106155.1. Taxonomy (NCBI): domain Bacteria; kingdom Pseudomonadati; phylum Pseudomonadota; class Gammaproteobacteria; order Pseudomonadales; family Pseudomonadaceae; genus Pseudomonas; species Pseudomonas sp. FYR_7. The sequence continues at coordinate 67,860 of NZ_JBICMI010000053.1, read as the reverse complement.
GCTGGACAAGGACATCGCGCTGCTGCTCAGCGGTGAAACCGGCACCGGCAAGGAAGCGTTCGCTCGCGCCCTGCACCAGGCAAGCGCCCGAAGCGCCCGGCCTTTCGTGGCGCTCAATTGCGCTGCCATTCCCGAAGCACTGATCGAAAGCGAGTTGTTCGGCTACCGGCCCGGCAGCTTCACCGGGGCGGACCGCAAGGGCATGAAGGGCAAGCTGGAACAGGCCAACGGCGGCACGCTGTTTCTCGATGAAATAGGCGACATGCCGGCCGATCTGCAAACCCGTCTGCTAAGGGTGCTGGCGGAACGGGAGCTGGTGGCGCTGGGGGCGGCCACGCCGGTGAGGCTGGATATTCAGGTGATATCGGCGACGCACCAGGACCTGACTGCCAGGATCGCCACCCACCAATTCCGCGAGGACCTCTACTACCGGCTCTGTGGCATGCGCATCACGCTGCCGGCGCTGCGCGAGCGCAGTGACCGGGCGCACGTGATCGAGGGTCTGCTGGCACGTCTGGCACCAGGGCTGAACCTGTCAGCACCTGCACACGCCGCCCTGCTGGCCTACTCCTGGCCGGGTAACATTCGCCAACTGCTCAATGCCCTGCGCCAGGGCGCGGCCCTGGCAGAAGGCGGGTGCATCGAACTGGCCGACCTGCCCGCCGAGTTGCAGCTTGGGCAGGTCGAACCGAGCAGGACAATCTGCGCAACGCCGCAGCTTGGGCAGCAGGTCGAGGAGGCTGAAGCTGACCATCTGCTAACGCTGCTGCGCCGTACCCAGTGGAACATGAGCGCCGCCGCCCAGGCCGCTGGCATCTCGCGCTCCACGTTGTACCGCAAGATCAGGCGCCACGGCATCGTGCAACCCAATCGCCAGGGCCACTGAGCCCAGTGCCCTGCCGTGACGGCGGGGCACTGGCAACTGCCGAGCTTCAACCCTGGATGTAGACCACCTGCGTGCGCGTGTACTCATAAAGCCCATGCTTACCGTCCGCCCCGCCTATGCCCGACTTGCGGGCCCCGGCGTGGAAGCCTTGCATGGCCTCGAAGTTTTCGCGGTTGATGTAGGTTTCGCCAAAGTCGATTTCCCGGCATGCCTTGAGCGCGGCGTTCAGATCGCGGGTATAGAGCGACGAGGTCAGCCCGTACTCGCTGTCGTTGGCCAGGGCAATGGCTTCGTCCAGGTCCTCCACCACCTGGATCGGTAATACCGGCCCGAAGATTTCCTTGCGCATGATCTCCATGTCGCCCGCGCAGCCTGCCAGCACGGTGGGCTGATAATGAAAACCGCTGCCAAGGTCGGCCACCTGCCCGCCCGTGACCACCTGCGCGCCCTGGGCCTGGGCGGTGCGCACCATCTGCGCCACCTTGTCCAGGCCGGCCTGGTTGATCAGCGGCCCCATGTGCAGGTCCTCCTGCGTCGATGGGTCCCCATAGCGCGTGGCGGCCATCGCCTGGGCCACCTGATCGATGAACCGATCGGCCACCTGGCGCGCCACGTACACGCGCTCTGCGCAGTTGCACACCTGTCCGGTGTTGATCACCCGCGAGGCGACGATCGCGTTCACTGCCAGGTTCAGGTCGGCATCGGCCAACACGATGGCAGGCGCCTTGCCGCCCAGTTCCAAGTTCAGCTTGGTGATGTTCGGCGCCGCCGCTGCCATGATCCGTGCACCGGTCGCCACACTGCCGGTGAAACTCACCATATCCACGCCGGGGTGACTGGACAGGCCGTGGCCCACGGCGGCGCCTGTGCCGCCGACCACGTTGAACACCCCGGGTGGCAGGCCGGTTTCGGCCACCAGCCGGGCGAACGCGTAGCAGTTGATCGGGGTTTCCTCACTGGGCTTGACCACGATGGTGTTGCCGGTGATGAGCGCCGGCGCCATCTTGCGGGCGATCAGGAAGAACGGGAAGTTCCACGGCAGAATGCCTGCCACCACGCCCACCGGTTTGCGCATGAGAAACACATGCTCGGCCTGACGGTCGCTGGTCAACACCTCACCTTCCAGGCGCCGCGCCCACTCGGCCATGTAGTCCAGATAATCGGCCGTGAAGCCGACTTCCACCTGGGCCAGAGCCGGGACCTTGCCGCCTTCCAGGGTAATGGTCCGGGCCAGCTGGTCGGCATTGGCCCGTATCCGGCTCGCGATAGCACGCAGGTAGCCCGCGCGTTCCTGCGCAGGCCGGGCTGCCCAGGCCTTCTGAGCCCGGCGTGCCGCGCTCACGGCCTGGTCGACCTGAGCCTGCGAGGACTCAGGCACGCGACCGAGCAACTGGCCGTTGGCCGGGTTATGGACCTCAAGCAAGGCTTCACCGGGTTCGAACCGGTTGTCGATGAAGTTCTGGTAGACCGAATCGTTCATGGGCATTTCACTCCTGTGGTGCATTGTCAGCCAGCGATGAAGGGCTTGCCGGGCGGGCGCTGAACCGCTTCCAGACCTCGCCCTCCTCCTGCAAGTCGTGGGCACGCTTGATCAGGTACTGATGGACCTGCTCGACCTGCTCGGGGTTGAGGTTGTCGGCGAACGAGGGCATGCCATCGGGCACCCTGCCGCCGTAGAGAATCCCGAGGAACATCTGGTGCTTGTCGGCGCTCAGCTTGCGCAGGTCCGGCAGTACCCCGCCGCTGACCGCATGAATGCCGTGGCACTGGGAGCAGTTGCCGTCGTACAGCGCAGCGCCTGCGGCGACCGTCTCGGCGTTGGCCGTCAATGGCGGCGGCTTGGGCGCATCGGCAGGCGGGGCCGGCTCGCGCAGCTTGGCCGTGCCGCCCAGCTTGTAGGTCAGCACCTGTGCGTAGGGCTGCACGCCTGCACGCAACGAGAGTGCCCCAGCGAATGTGGAAAACGCGCCGCCCCAGCCCGCCATGAAGGTGACGTATTGTTCACCGTCGACGGCATAGGTGATCGGTGCGGCCATCACGCCGCTGGCTGCAGGCGCTTCCCACAGCTTCTTGCCGGTTTCGGCGGCATAGGCAATGACCCGGCCGTCGGCGCTGCCTTCGAACACCAGGTTGCCGGCCGTGCTCAAGGTGCCGCCATTGAAGATGGTGATGTACGGCACTTCCCAGGCAGGCGCCTGCTTGACCGGGTCCCAGGCGATCAGTTTTCCTGACCAGGTCTTGGCCATGTCCAGTAGCCCTTCGGCGCCTTCGGGCATCATGCCGGTACGCAGCCCCAGCTGATAGACGCTTTTGAACGGGTTGCGCTTGGGCGCTTCGGGCACGTGCTCGTAGTAGGCGGACATGATGTGGGCCGGGATGTACACCAGCCCCGTCTGCGGGTTGTACGACATCGGGTGCCAGTCGTGCGCCCCCCAGAACGCCGGGGTCACCAGTTTGCGCTTGCCGTCCTTCCAGTAGGCCGCCGCCTCGTCATCGACGATGGGCCGGCCAGTCTTCATGTCGATGCCCTTGGCCCAGTTCACCGGCACGATGTTCTTGGCCGACAGCAACTCGCCGGTTTCCCGGTCCAGCACGTAGAAGAAGCCATTCTTGGGCGCCTGCATCAGCACCTTGCGCGGCTTGCCGTCGATGGGCAGCTCGGCCAGGATCATGTGTTGGGTGGCCGTGAAGTCCCAGGCGTCGCCGGGCGTGGTCTGGTAGTGCCAGGCGTACTCGCCGGTATCGGCATTCACCGCCACGATCGAGGACAGGAACAGGTTGTCGCCCTTGGCCTGGCTGCGCCATTTGGGGTCCCACATCGCGCCGTTGCCCACGCCGATGTACAGCAGGTTCAACTGCGGGTCATAGGCGAAGGAATCCCAGGCTGTCCCGCCGCCCCCCCACTCGACGTAGGCATCCCCGTGCCAGGTCTTGCTGGCGATCTGCATGGCCTTATCCTCAGGCGGTAGCTTCGGGTCGCCCGGTACGGTGTAGAACCGCCATGCCTGGCGGCCGGTCTCGGCGTCGTAGGCGGTCACATAGCCACGCACGCCGAATTCGGCGCCGCCATTGCCAATCACCACTTTGCCGTTGACCACCCGCGGCGCACCGGTGATGGTGTAGCTGCGCGTGGTATCGGCGCGGGTGTCGACCGACCACACCCGCTTGCCGGTCTTGGCGTCGATGGCCTCCAGGCGACCGTCGAGCACACCGACGTAGACCTTGCCCTGCCACACGGCCACGCCCCGGTTGACCGCATCGCAGCAGGCCTCGCCCGCACGGTTGCGGTCGGACTGCGGGTCGTACTTCCACAGCAGCTGGCCGTTGCGCGCATCCAGCGCGTACACCACCGAGAACGGCCCCGTGGTGTACATCACCCCATCGACCACGATGGGAGTCGCCTCCACACCGCGGTCCAGGTCGAGCTTGTAGCTCCACGCCAGCCCTAGCTGGCTGACGTTGCTCTGGTCGATAGTCTTGAGGGGGCTGAAGCGTTGCTCGTCGTACGTGCGGCCATGGCTCATCCAGTTGCCGGGCTCTTTGTCCGCATCAATGATGCGTTGCCCATCGACACCGGCGGCAAAGGCCAGGGGTGTCCAACTGAGGGCCATGGCCAGGCAGCCGAGTGCAAGGCGTTGGGGGCCTGATCGATTCATGCGCTGTTCTCCGTTCTTGTTATGGCGACGCTGCGACGAGCGTCATTCCAGGCTAGAGCAACGGCTGTGCCAAACCGCCGGCTGACGGTCGGAGATACCGCGGTAGAGCCTTTGGCCGTCAGTGAGCAGGGGCCGGATACGGGCGAATGCTCGACACAGTTGCGTCAACCTTGGGTCAGAGGTGGAACAGGTGTGTCACAGCTGAACAATGCCCGCAGCTTTGATCAGCAAAAGGTGCAGCGGGTAGAACCCATAGCCCCAGCGACCCACTGCCGGCACGCGACGCCATCGGCTGTGCAACAGGCCGTTGCCGACCGGGATGGCCACGGCGGCAACCGTCAGCGTGACCCAGGTAAAGGGGGCGCTCAGGTGCGTCATCAACCAGCTGTTGGTCAAGTTGCCGGCAACTGCCGACAGGCACGGCACAAGCCACATTCGGCCCCCGTAGCGGTGGGCAAGCACGCAGGCGGCGGGTAGCAGCACCCCTGGCAGGCCGTACATCAGGTACGGGCTGCCAGCCCAACCTGCGCCCAGCGCGACCAGCCCCAGCAGCCGCGTTGCCAACTGGGTATGCTGCACGCCCCAGGCCAGCAGCAGGCCCAACAACAGCGTCGGCATGATGCTGAACGTGGTCGAGCCGCTGTCCAGCCAGCGGTAAGCGGGCTCGGACAGCACCGTGAACAGCAGCATCAGCCCCAGGTACCGCCCGTGGTGGCGATCAAGCAACGTGTCAGGCCCGCGCCGCACCACGTTCATGGCCATGGCCAGGCAAAAGAGCGGAAACGCCAGTCGGCCAACCACGAACAGGCCGTGGGCCTGCGGCCAGAGAAAGCGCAGGTGGTCAGCGACCATCGCCAGCATCGCGACCCACTTCACCAGGTCCAGCCCGCCTGAGCGCATGGGTGGCTACTCCACCTGGCCTTGCCCTGGCGTTGCAATGCGTGCGGTCCAGGCGGCCAAGGGCAGCGGGGGTTGCTGGAAGACGATGCGGCGCCAGATCAACCCCAGTGCCTGCCCGTCGAACAGATCGCGCGGGCCGCTGGCAGTGTGCACGGTCGGCTGCTGCGTCTGCCAGCGGCCCTGCTCGCCCTTCCGTGCCATGTCGAAGCGGAATGTGTAGTTGCCCGGCGTACCCATGCGCAGGTCGGTCACCACCAGCCGGTCGCCGACCTGGTCGTAGCGCAGCCAGTCGTCGGTGAACCAGCGCAGCCGCTGGTGCAGCGGATCGTTTGCCAACACCTGGGCCAATGACAGGTTGCGGTTCAGGCGCAGCATCTCTGGCGACTGGCGGTCCAACAGGCTACTGACCCCTTCGTAATAGACGCCGTCCGGCGCTTTGGCCAAGACCCGCCAGACCAGGCTGTTAAACGCCATGGGCACTGCCCGAACCTCGCTCACAGTCACGCCCTTGGCATCGAGCGCGGCCTGGAAACGGTGTTCTGCCAGGGTACGGCTGGCAAGGCCCAAGCCCAGGTACGTGGTGCTCAAAACCAGCGCCACGGCCATGAACCGTAGTGCGCGGGCATGGGTGCCACGCACGGTGGCGTAGGCCACCGCCACCAGCAACGGTACGGTATACACAGGATCGATGATGAACACGGCCGCCCAGCTTTGCGGGGTCACGTGCAAGGGCCAGAGCAGCTGGGTGCCGTACACGGTGAACGCGTCGAGCACAGGGTGGGTCACCAAGACCAGCCAGAACGTCAGGAATAAGCGGGACAGCGTATAGCCTTTGTCCGGCCAGGCCCTGTTCACCAGCCATGCCAGAAGCGCTGCCAGCGCGGTCAGGACGAACACTGAATGGGAAAAGCCGCGGTGGTAGGTCATCTGCGAGACCGGGTCGGCGTAGCGGATGATCACGTCCAGGTCCGGCAGTGTGGCCAGCGCAGCGCCGTAGACCAGGGCCCGACGGCCCTGAATGCGCCCCAACAATGTGCCTTGCAACGCAGCGCCGAGAACGGCTTGGGTTATCGAGTCCAAAACAAAGCCTTCGTCAGGAGGGTGTCGGGCCACGCTACCTGCTTGCGGGGCGCTTGCGCAATCGGCGCACCGTGCGCACGCTCGCGCTGGAAACAGCTTGCAAAGAAGCTGACCCGCCGCCAGGTAATATTTCTTACATATGACCTGCAGCATTTGATAGAACTACGCCACGCTTCTTGTACGCTCCCGCGCCTTGACCACTTTCGAGACCCCCAAACTCCGTATGTCTACCCGGTTGTTCTCCGCCCTACGCCGCCGTTGGTTCAGCTGGCTGTGCGCTGCCACCTTGGTGCTCGCCCTGCCCGCCGGGTGCTCGGTCTTGCAGCACAAGGAACGCGAGCTGGTGTTTCGCATCGAGCCCGGCCAGGCCAGCTGGTTCCATGGCCTGCCCGGCGGTGTTCAGGAGCTGGACCTGCGCCCGCGTACCTTCGCCGAGAACCAGAGCCTGCATGCCTGGTGGTGGCCCGCAAAACGCGCCGATGCCCCGGCCATTCTTTACCTGCACGGTGTGCGCTGGAACCTTACGGGCCAGCTGTTTCGCATCGAGCAGCTGCACGCCATGGGTTATTCGGTGCTGGCGGTGGACTATCGCGGCTTTGGTCGTAGCCGAGGGGACTTGCCCTCGGAAGCCACCGTGTACGAGGACGCTCGCGTGGCTTGGGAGCGTTTCGCCCAACTGCAACCTGATGCCAGCAAACGCCTGATCTATGGGCACTCCCTGGGTGGGGCCGTGGCGGTCGACCTGGCGCGCACGCTTACCCGTGAAGCCCGAGACACGCGCACCAGCGCCCCGGCGCGAGGGCTGATCCTGGAGTCCACGTTCACCTCGTTGGGCGATGTGGCAGGGGTGGTCGCCAATACATCGCTGCCGGTGCGCTGGCTGCTGTCGCAGAAATTCGACTCGCTGGGCAAGATCGGCGACATCGACCTGCCGGTGCTGCTGGTCCATGGCCTGGACGACCGCTACGTGCCCTCGCGTTTCAGCCAGCAGCTGTTCGAGGCCGCGCGCGAGCCCAAGACGCTGTTGCTGGTGCCGGGTGCAACGCACAACAACAGCATGAGCCTGGCCGGGCAGCGTTACCGCAAGGCCATCCAGGCCCTGCTCCAGGCGCAGCAGGTCACTGTACCGGCAGGAAATTCATCAGCAGCAGGCTTTGCGCATAATTGAGGCCGATACGGCGGTAACGCTCGTCGAGCAGCTCGGCCAGCAGGTCGAGGCGGGCAACCACCTTGCCGAACTCCACGGCAAAACTCAGGTTGCTGCCCTCCTCCGAAATTTCATTGGAGAACAGCAACAACACACCGTTGGCGTCCTGCCGCTGGCTCAGCATCCAGGTGGCTTTTTCGATGTTGCGCGCGGCGTTGTTGATGAACAACGGGTCGAGGGTGTCGGTCATGTAGAACGCGGTGCGCCCACCGTGGGCGGTGATCAGCATACTGCCGATGGCGTAGATGAACGCACCCACTCGATCACCGCGAAACTCCGGGCTCAAGGCATAACTCAAGGCAGCCAGGTCGCGTCGATTGCCCAGTTGCGCCAGGGGTTGGCGCTGCTCGATGGCCAGGCGGATCTGGCGCTCGGCCGTGGCCGCGTCCAGGTAGCCTGAACGTTGCAACTGGTTGGGATTGCGCAGGTACAGCTTGTTCATCAGCAGGTAGAGGCTTTGCAGGTTGTCGCGCATCGACAAGGTGGCCAGGCGGTCCACACTGGTCTGGAACAGCTCGCTGGGTTTGCCTTCGCCCAGCTGGTTGACGATGTCGCGCCCCTGCTGCTGGGTGCAGGCGCACAGGCTGGCCAGGGAGCCTGCCAACAGCAGGCGAACTATCGTGGAGCAACTGCACACTACCATCGGCACCGCTTCGTTTTCGGCGGCCACCGCGGGGATCGCGGCGGCCTGGGCCTAGCATAGAGCCCCGAAAGCCAAAAAAGTGCGGCAAGCGCCAGTCCGTGCAGTGACCTGAATTACATCGCGCCGCGCAGCAGCTCCACGACCTGGGCATGCAAGGCCGGGTCACCACAGGCCACCACGCAACCGCCCTGCTGCGCGCTGCTGCCATCCCAGGCGGTGATCACCCCACCTGCGCCCTCGATGATGGGCATGAGCGCCTGCACGTCATAGGGCTGCAAGCTGGCTTCGACGATGACATCCACAAAGCCCGACGCCAGCATGCAATAGGCGTAGCAATCGCCACCGTAGCGCATCAGCCGCGCCTGGCTGGCCACGTGCTCGAACGCAGCCTTGCGCGCAGGCGTATCGAACATGTCAGGGGTGGTGCACATCAGCGTGGCCGCTGCCAGTTCCTTGCAGGCGCGGGTCTTGAGCGCTCGCGTGCCCGACCAGGCACCTTCGGGCGTGCCGATGAACCGTTCGCCGGTAAAGGGCTGGTTCATCACCCCCACGACTGGCCGGGTACCGTCGTTGAGCGCGATCAGCGTGCCCCACAACGGCAGGCCGGTGATGAAGGCACGGGTGCCGTCGATCGGGTCGAGCACCCAGGTCAACGGGCTGCTGCCCACGGCCACGCCCGCCTCTTCCCCGAGAATGCCATGGTCTGGATAGCGCGCCTGGATCCGCTCGCGCATCGCGTCCTCGGCCGCCTTGTCGGCGACGGTGACCGGGTCGTACAAGCGACCGCCTTTGTCCTCGACCTCCAGGCTTGCACGAAAGTAAGGCGTGATGGCCGCGCTCGCAGCATCGGCCAACTGCTCGGCAAACTCACGAAACTCGGCAATCTGTTCGGCGCTCAGGGGCATGGAAATGGGGCCTTGTGCTAGTCAGGGAGGCGGCATGATAGCAAACCCGCTGATCGGCATGGCGCCCACAAAACAATATCAATATGGCATCATCGAGCCTTGATTTAGCCAGGACTCGCTCGTTGTACTAGCATACCTGTCACGCACCGATGCCGACCCAGGATGAGGGCTTGCACCACAGCCGGGCTTCTGCCCTGGCCTCAAGGACGATTCGATGAGCATCAATTCCATTTATCCGCAGATCGGCAAGATCATTGCCAGCATCCTGATGGCGACCTGGGCCAAGCGCAAATTGGGCGCAGTGCCAGTCCACCAGGTTGGCCAACATGCGTTGCTCGACCATCACCCCTTGGGTTGGCCGTTGGAGCCAGAGGTAGAGATGACGTAGTCCAAATCCGTACTCGTTTGTGGTGCGAATGAGAAGCTGGCTACGGGCCCGGTAGGCCACGACGGGTTGTCCAGTTCGATCTGTGGCCTGCCGTGCTTGGGCAGCGCGGTGCGAACCGCGAAAGGGTCAGGACCACGTGCGGGGCGCTGTCCTGCAACAGGTAAGCGATACGCTCTGCCGGGTGAGCCGGATCGATCGGCACGTAAGCGCCGCCTGCCTTGAGCACCGCAGCCTGACCAAATGGATGGCAGCTGGCTAGCGACCTGCTCATTACCGCCTGCGCATACAGAGCACAGGTGTAAACCGAAACAGATGCATTTGATAATGATTCGTAGTATTTTTCGCGGCGCGGTTAAACCTCCAACCTCAGCGCCCTACTTAGGATCGTACTGTCGATGCGTCGCACGTTCGTCTCGCTTTGTGTACTTCACGCCGTTTCTCCCCTGGCGTTTGCCGACCCGGCCTCCCCGCCCGACACCGCGCAAATCGAACTTCAAGCCTTGAGCATTACCGGCAGTGCCGACGCCGAGCGGGCCGATGGCCCGGTCGAGGGGTACAAGGCCAGTCGCTCGGCCAGCGCCACGCGCACTGACACCGCACTGCACGAGACGCCTCAGTCGGTCAGCGTGGTGCCCAAGGATGTCCTGCAGGATACTGGCGCCACGCGCCTGCAGGACGGGCTCGATTATGCCGGCGGCGTAGGCCGTGCCAACAACTTCGGCGGCCAGGGCCTTACCACCTTCACGGTGCGCGGCTTTACCACTGGCGAGTTCTACCGCAACGGGTTCCCGATCAACCGGGGCTACCCCAACGCGCCCGACGCCAACACGGTCGAGCGCCTGGAAGTCATCCGCGGCCCGGCCAGCAGCCTGTATGGCCGTGGCGATCCGGGGGGCACCTTCAACGTGGTCAGCAAGCAACCCCTACCAGACCCTAAAGTGACCCTGGGCAGTCAGTTCGACGACCAAGGCATGCACCGCGCTACCCTCGATGCCACCGGGCCGCTGAACGAGGATGGCTCCGTGGCCTACCGGCTCAATGTGCTGGGCGAAGGCGGCGACAGCTTCCGTGACGATGTGCAGGGCGAGCGCTATGACGTAGCGCCAGTACTCAGCTGGCAGGTCAACGACAGCACCAAGGTGGTGTTCGAAGGCGACTTCATGCGCAACAACCACCCCCTCGACCGTGGCCTGACCCGCTACGCTAGCCAACCGCGCAGTGCCTCGCGGGACACCTACATCTGGGAAAAGGGCAGTGACAACCTGCTGCACAACGACAACAACATGGCCCAGGTACGCTTCGAGCATCTGCTCAACCAGGACTGGACGCTGGCTGGCGGTTTCCAGTTCCTCGATGGCAGCCTGCACGGCAACGCCGTGGAGGCCAACAAGGCCCCGGTGGATGGCCGCACCCTGGAGCGTAACTTCAACTGGCGCAAGCTGCAGTGGACCGACCGGGACTGGCAACTGAACCTGACGGGGCACTTCGACACAGGCGCGTTCAGCCACACCTTGCTGACCGGCGTCGAATACGAGAACTACGATTACAACTCCATCATCCAGCGCTCCTCGGCGCGCGATGGTACCTACCCCATCGATATCTATCACCCGGTACTGGGCCAGCCTCGCCCTGCCCTGACGCGCACCACCACCTGGGACAAGGAGAACCTGCAAACCTGGGCGTTCTTCATTCAGGACCAAGTGGCCCTGACCGAACGTCTCAAGGCGCTGGCCGGGGTACGCCTGGAGCGCTTCGAGCATGACTACGACGACAAGATGCCCACCAACCGCGACTTCAGCAAAGGGGAAAATGGCGTCACGCCGCGCGTTGGGCTGATCTACGACCTGACCGATACCCTGGCGGTGTACGCCAATACCGCGCGCTCGTTCAAGCCCAACACCGGCACGCCCGCCAGCGGTGGCGGCTTCGATCCGGAAAAGGGCAAGTCTTATGAGCTGGGGTTGAAGTGGGCGTCGCTCGATGGCCAGCTGAGCGCGGATGCCGCGGTCTATCACATCATCAAGGAAAATGTCCTGGCCAACGATCCAAGCGACCCTACCAACACCTTCAAGGTGGCCGCAGGCCAAGTGCGCAGCCGCGGGCTGGATATCAATGTGGCAGGCAACCTGACCCCCGAATGGCGCGTCATCGGTGGCTATTCCTATGTCGACGCCGAAGTCACCAAGGACACCAGCCTGCCCAGCGGTACGCGCCTTGCCAATATCCCGCGCAATACCTTCAGCCTGCTGAACACCTACGAGTTTCAGGACGGTTTGGCCAAGGGGCTCGGGTTGGGCGTTGGGGTGAAGTATGTGGATGACCGCGCCGGCCAGACCGCAACCACCACCTACACCATGGAGCGCTACAGCGTGGTGGACCTGCTGAGCTTCTACAAGGTGAACGAGCACGTACGCCTGAACCTGGACGTGAAGAACCTGTTCAACAAGGGCTATGACGAAGGCTCGTTCAACACCTACGCCTATCCCGGCGCGCCGCGTACGGTGCAGGCCGGGGTGGCCTACACCTTCTGACAGGCACTCGACCGGCTCGGCGGCAACGCAGCCGCCGAGCCGGGCTGTTCATCAGAAGCCTTTGCTGTAGAACAGCGAGTACGACTCGATGCCATCGTTAGGCTGGCGGATGCCGGCGTTGGAGTAATGGATGGCGCGGATGCCGACCTTCTGCTCCGACGGCAACTTCAAGCCCAGGCCAATACGGTCTTCGAAGTTGAAGGACGAGCCCAGGCGCTGGTCGCCGACACGGGTCTTGGAAAATGCCGCGATACCGATACCCGCTTCGATGTAGGGGGTGTAGGTGAAGCCGCTGAACTCATAGGTGAACACCGGGCTGAAGGACAGCGAGTGGGCACCGCTGGCGTCACCGCCTTCCCAATAGGTGTAGCCCGCGTCCCAGTAGCCGGTCAGGTGACCAACACTGGTTTCGAACCACTGCTTGTCCCAGTCGAAGGACAAGCCTGCACGGTAGGTCATGTCGCCTTGGCTGGTAACACCGACAGCGCCGGAAACCTGAGCAGCCTGGGCCAGGTTCGCCCCGGCGAAGGCCAGCACGGCGGCAGCCAACGAAGCAGCGATACGGGATTTCATCTATGACATCTCCTGATGGTAAGTGCGACAGCTGGAAGTCTGGACCCTGGGTCAGTCGGTTGCATCAGCCTGCTGAGCATCGACTGGACGGCCTGGGGCTTTGACCTCTCGAAATTTTTGGTAACCGAATCTCATGTTTCGGTCACACGATGTAATAATTGCCGGATTATGGTCAGTTGTATAGGAACTTGGAAGTAGATTGCTATCACTTCTCGTGTTCCTTAGCCGTTTACTACTTGGATTGGGCTGGATAGGCGCGCTAGACCGCTTTCCATATCCAAGGCCCTGGCATAGTGGTCCAACGCATCGAGCCGGCAACGGATGCCTAGACTGGTCACTGTAAGAATCGTTCAAAATCATTTTGAATCAGGTAGATGAGATACTTTCTTCAAGTAGATTCACGAACGTTGACAAGCTGCGCGAGACCGTTCCACGGCGCCAGACCAGCCAGGTCTTGAGGTAACGGAAGTCTTCAGACATCGGCCAGGCACTGACCGTGCTGCACCCTGGCATGTTCTCCAGCATCGTGCGCGGCATCATGGCCAAGCCTGCACCGGCACTGACGCACGCCAACATGCCATGGTAGGACTCCATTTCGTGGATCTTGCGTGGGACGGCCTGATCGTTGACGAACCAGTTCTCGAAATGGTGCCGGTACGAGCAGTTGGCGCGAAAGGCGTAGATGTTTTCGCCGTTCACGTCTTGCGCCCGGGTCACGGGCGCGTGGTTGAGGGGCGCGATGATCACCATCTCTTCTTCGAAGACCGGCATGCCCTCCAAGGTCGGGTGCAAGACCGGCCCGTCGATGAACGCGGCCACCAGCCGACCCGACAGAACACCCTCTAGCATGGTGCCGGATGGTCCCGTGGACAGATCCAGGTCCACCTTGGGATAGCGCTGGTTGTAGGCTGCCAGCACGGCCGGGATGCGCACCGCCGCGGTGCTTTCGAGCGAGCCCAGTGCGAACGTGCCCTGCGGATCCTCCCCTGCCACCGTGCTGCGCGCCTCCTGGACCAAGTCGAGGATGCGCCGGGTGTACTCCAGAAAATTCCAGCCGGCCGGGGATAAGCGCAGGCGGCTTTTTTCGCGAATGAACAGGTCTACGCCCAAGTCCTCTTCCAGTTGCTTGATGCGCGTGGTCAGGTTGGAGGGCACCCGGTGGATATGCTGCGCCGCTGCACTGATGCTGCCTTGCTCGGCGACTGCCTTGAACATCTCAAGTTGTATCAGGTCCACGGCTTTCTCCGAACGTGAATGAGTGGCTCATTATTATTCAGTTTTCATTAAATCCCTAGCCCACTAGGCTGAGCCCACTGCATACCTACAGCGAGAGTGTCCCGCCATGAATGCGATCAGCAGCCAGACCCACGCCATCTCCCTTGACCCGTACACCGGCGAACAGATCGGCGCCTACCCGTTCGACACCGATGCCGCGCTCGAAGCTGCGCTAACGCGGGCCAAGCATGGCTACGGCCAGTGGAGCCGGCTGTCGGCCGATCAGCGCAGCGAGCACCTCCTGGCGCTGGCCACTGCCCTGGAGACTCAGGCAGAGACGTTTGCCCAGATGATCAGCCGCGAAATCGGCAAACCCATCACCCAGGCCCGTGGTGAAGTCAGCAAGTGCGTGGGGCTATGCCGCTGGTACGCCGAGCACGGCCCCGCGATGCTCGCGCCTGAAGCGACCCAGGTCGAAAAAGCCCGCATCGAATACCGCCCGTTGGGCCCGATCCTGGCCGTGATGCCTTGGAACTTCCCCGTCTGGCAGGTGCTGCGCGGCGCGGTACCGGCGATTCTGGCGGGTAACACCTACGTGCTCAAGCATGCCCCCAATGTGATGGGCAGCGCCTACCTGCTGGATAAGCTGTTCAAGGATGCGGGCGTTCCAGAGGGTGTGTTCGAGGTGCTCAACGTGACACCGGACGGTGTGACTCGCGCCATCAACGACCCGCGCATTGCGGCGGTGACCTTGACCGGCAGCGTGCGCGCCGGCATGGCGATCGGTGCTCAAGTCGGTGCTGCGCTGAAGAAGTGCGTACTGGAACTGGGCGGCTCGGACCCTTTCATCGTGCTGGCCGATGCCGATCTGGATGCAGCCGTGCAGGCAGCAGTGATCGGGCGGTACCAGAATACCGGGCAAGTGTGCGCGGCCGCCAAGCGCTTTATCGTCGAGCAGAGCATCGCCGAGGCCTTCACACGCAAGTTCGTTGAAGCAACGCAGGCCTTGAAGGTGGGCAACCCGCTTGAAGAGGCGACCTATATCGGACCCATGGCCCGCTACGATTTGCGCGACGAGCTTGATGGCCAGGTGCAGGCCAGCCTTGCCGAGGGCGCTACGTTGTTGCTCGGCGGGCACAAGGTCGAAGGTGTGGCCAACGTTTACGCACCGACCGTGCTGGGGGATGTAACGCCGCAGATGACAGCCTTCAGGCAGGAACTGTTCGGCCCGGTTGCGGCGATCACCACCGCGCGGGATGCCGACCATGCCGTGGCGTTGGCCAACGACAGCGAGTTTGGCCTGGCCTCGACCATCTACACCGCCGACTATGCCTTGGCCGAGCGCATGACGTCGGCGCTGGAGACCGGTGCGGTGTTCATCAATGGCTACTGCGCCTCCGACCCCCGTGTCGCCTTCGGCGGGGTGAAGAAAAGCGGGTTTGGGCGTGAACTGTCGCATTTTGGCGTGCGTGAGTTCACCAATGTGCAGACGGTGTGGTTGGATCGCAACTGAGGCGCTGGCAGGCTTGGGTGCCGTGTTGCGGGGTTAGTTTTACACCGTCGGGGGCCGCTGCGCGTCCCCATCGCGGTGCAAGACCGCTCCTACACGCGAGCCGGTGGGTTTCATGTAAGGGGCAAGACAGTCACCCTAGACGCAGCGGCCGGCTCAGGGTTACGCGGTCCCTGTAGGAGAGGTCTTGCACCGCGATGGGCCGCGCAGCGGCCCCGGCTTTATAACGCCTAGACTGGCCCCCTGCCCTACAAGGCCCCATACACCCATCACCGCAGATCACGCGTGCAGCACTGATCCCACGCTCCATCTGCCATCAGTCGCGCCCCTGATCCTTCACCCAATCGAGCATCCCACCCGGCACGATCAGCTCGTGCCGAGCCCTGGAACACGCCGTGTACAGCCCCGCCAGTAGCCGGGCGCGCTCGTTGCGGTTGCCTGTCACCTGTTGCGGCACCATCAGCTCTGGCGACACCATCACCCGCGCGAACTCCATGTTCCTCACATCCCGGACCCGTCCCAGGAACAGCTTGGGCGCCTTGTCCCAGCGGTAGCGGCTCTTGGCCTTGGCAAAATGCTGCGAGGTATACCCCTTGCCCAGCATCGAAGCCACGGCGATGAACGCCTTGTCGTCCCCTTTGTGCTCGGCCAGCGCCTGCCAGCTGGCGTACCGGAACAGCATCGGGTGCCGCGGCCGGGTGCCGTGGCGGTACAGCTCGATGCAGTCTTCGACAAACAGCTCGAAGTCCTTGCGTGCCCCGTGCAGCATCACAAACGCAACGCCAAGGTGCGTCAGGCGCTGGAACCAACCGAACAGGCCCCACTCATCCTCGACGATCAAGGCCGTTGGCTGCTCGGGCACGGTCACGCTGTCGAAGAAACTGACGCGTGTGTAATGCTCGGCACTGCCGCTGAACGCAGCCTGGATGGCAGCCGGATGCGCCTGAATCAACGGGTTGAGCACATTGTCCATGGCCGGCCCGACCCGCAACGAATGGTCGATGTAGCGTTGACGAATGAACCCACCATGATGGGCGCTCAGGCCATTGAGGTTCTGCAGCTCGTCACCCAGCGCAATCACCGATTGCGGGCTGCGGTCGAGCACTTCGAGCATGGGCGCTGACAATTCGTGGGCTTCGTCCACGATGACATGGGTATATCGCGCATCGATCAGGTAGCCGGATAGGGCAAGCAATTTGACCCGGTGATAATCGCGCAGCGGCAACTGAACGTCCCTGGCCGGGGGGCGGATCAGCGCCTGCCAGTAAAGGCGCGCCTTTTCGAGCAGCACGTGCTGGTCCAGCGGCGTGATACCCGGTACGGACGACGGCAAATGGTGCAAGCCAATCTGCGCGTCGCCACTGTGGCAAAAGGCGCGCACCGCGCGTACGCACACGCCCACCACGTCGACGGCGGCCAGCGGCCCGACGTCGGGCAAGCCGAGCCAGCGCACGATCTGCGCCTCCTGCGGTCGCCAGGACTGCCGGGTGCGGTACGGGTCACGCAATCGCCAGCCGGTGCGGGTCAGGTCGCGGTTTAAAAGCTCATCGGCCAGTTGCCCGAATGTCATGGCCGTGTAGGCCTTTGCATCCTTTACCCGCGCCTGCAGCGCCCGCAGCTGCCCCTCGGTCAGGGCCAGCAGCAAGGTGCGCTGCGGATCGAGCAACCTGGCGAACTGATGAATCAGAAAGGTCTTGCCGGTGCCTGCAAAACCCTGCACAGCCACCGATTCGTCCACCCCGCTGAGAAACTCACGCAACAGACGGTTTTGCTGATCACTGAGCCTAAGATCGCTGGCCAGCGACGGCAGGTGTACGGCATGCAGGGGCGTGACGCGCTGCCGGTACAGGTCGGCGAACTGGTAGTTCCACTGCCCCTGATCGTCCAGCAACTCGTCCGGCGAATGAACAACCTCAGGCGACAACAGCGCCACGCCATTTTCGCCCAGCATGCCCAGGCCCATGGCGAACACTTCGCGGTCGAATTGCTGCTGCACCTGCGCCTGAAAACGCCCGGGCGCTGCCTGCTCGACCTGCTGGGCAATGCGCAGCACCTCAGCGAAGCGCCGCTCCTGGGCGTCGGCCGTGAGCGGCGCCCGTTGACTGGCCAGGCGCTGGACGAACAGCATGGCAGCCGCTTGCAGCACACTGGCCGAGGCAAGTGGATCGGCACAGGTGCCGGCGGCGAGGTTGTCGGCCTGGTCACTGGGCAAAGGCAGGTAGAACATCGGCACCTCAGATGTTTATCAGGGCGGCAAGATAGCAATTTTATCGCCCTGATGCAGGCACCAAGAACCCTTGGATCGTCATGCCGCAATGCGGGGGCTGCTCAACCCTTGGCGCGCCGCAGCGTGTCGCTGGGAAGTTCCTTGAACAAATGCCTGTAACTGTTTGAAAACCTTCCTAAATGCCAGAATGACCACCGCATTGCTACTTCGGCCACGGTACCGCTGGCCCCATCGAGCAGATCCCGCCGGGCGCCGTTCAGGCGTCTTAGCCGCAACCAGTGCGCAGGGGTCATCCCTGTGAAGGCCTTGAATGCCTGTTGCAATTGGCGCAGCGAAACGCCTGCAACGCTGGCCAGCTCGACCAGGTTCAAGGTCTGCTCGGGGCAATCGGCGGCCCAGTCACTGACACGGCGCATGATGGCCCTTGCCTCCCCCCGCTGCCCCAGCGCCACGCCCTGCAGGCGCTGGCAGGCGTTGTCCAGAATGAACAGGCAATCCTGCAGCAGTTGCTCGGCCAGGGCTTGCCCCTGCACACAACCCTGTGATTGCCCCAAGTGGGTCAGCGTGGCGCTGAGCCAACTGCCAAACAGCGCCGTTTGCCCGCTGCCCAGCGGCACCATGAACAGGCCATCAAGGCGTTCGAGGTCCAGCCCATGGCTGAGCAGGAAGGCCTGCTCGAACACCACGGCCACTTCCTGGTAGTGCTCAGGGGTGATCCAGATGTTGCGAGTATGCTCATTGAGCAGGTACAGGTTGTTCTCGCTTCGGTCGAAGCAGAAGGTCAGCGAGCCCGAAGGCGGTCGAAAGAATTGTTCCACCCGGGTGTTGAGCCGTTCCTCGTACACCTGCAGCCCGTCCAGTCCCAGACAGCGAAGCTCGCCGCTGAAATGACCCGGCGACATTTGCCGGTAGTGCTGCTGCCACCCAGGTGTGACGCGGATCTGCTCGGTGACATCGTGAGTGTGGTAAGCCTGGACCTGCAAGGCATCTGCGGTATTCACGCGACATCCTTTGTGCACTCTTATGGTGCATTCGACAGCGTAGAAAGTGGATAGATCGTAGCCGGGACTGCGACCAAGATAGTCGCCAGCGCGTCGACTGGGAAGCCAATGCCTGTTCACCTGTGATGCCGCGCACTCACCGATAACCTCAAGAGGTCCGTATGAACGCCCCCTTCGATCAGCTGTCCGCCTGGCTGAAAGAGCACCGCATCACCGAGGTCGAATGCGTCATCAGCGACTTGACCGGCATCGCCCGCGGCAAGATCGCCCCTACCGCCAAGTTCCTGCACGAACGGGGCATGCGCCTGCCCGAGAGCGTACTGTTGCAGACCGTCACCGGCGACTATGTCGACGATGACATCTATTACAGCCTGCTCGATGCGGCCGACATCGACATGATCTGCCGGCCTGACCCCAGTGCGGTGTACCAAATTCCCTGGGCCATCGAGCCGACCGCCATCGTGATCCATGACACTTTCGACAAACAGGGCAACCCGATCGAGCTGTCACCTAGAAACGTTCTCAAGAAAGTGCTGCAACTGTATGCCGATAAAGGCTGGCAACCCATCGTGGCCCCTGAGATGGAGTTCTACCTCACCCAGCGCTGCGAAGACCCGGACCTGCCATTGCAGGTGCCGCTGGGCCGCTCCGGGCGTGCCGAGAGTGGGCGCCAGTCGTTCTCCATTGACGCGGCCAACGAGTTCGACCCCTTGTTCGAGGACGTCTACGACTGGTGCGAATTGCAGGGGCTGGACCTGGACACCCTGATCCATGAAGACGGCCCTGCGCAGATGGAGATCAATTTCCGCCACGGTGACGCGCTTGACCTGGCCGACCAGATCACAGTGTTCAAGCGCACCATGCGCGAAGCGGCCCTCAAGCACAACGTGGCGGCCACGTTCATGGCCAAGCCCATCACCGATGAACCCGGCAGTGCCATGCACCTGCACCAAAGCGTGCTCGACGTGGCCACCGGCAAGCCGGTGTTCGCCAACGATGACGGGACCATGAGCCAGTTGTTCCTGCACCACATCGGCGGTCTGCAACGGTACATACCCAAGTTGTTGCCGATGTTCGCTCCCAACGTCAACTCGTTCCGCCGGTTCCTGCCGGACACCTCCGCCCCGGTCAACGTCGAGTGGGGCGAAGAGAACCGCACCGCAGGCCTGCGCGTTCCCACGTCCACGCCCGAGTCCATGCGGGTGGAAAACCGCTTGCCGGGCGCAGACGCCAACCCTTACCTGGCCATCGCCGCCAGTCTGCTGTGCGGCTATCTGGGCATGGTCGAGCAGATCGACCCCAGCGCGCCGGTCCAGGGCCGGGCTTACGAACGGCGCAACCTGCGCTTGCCGATCACCATCGAGGATGCGCTGCAGCACATGGAAGACTGCCAGACCGTTCAACGCTACCTGGGCAAGTCATTCGTGCAGGGCTACGTGGCGGTCAAGCGGGCCGAGCATGAGAACTACAAGCGCGTCATCAGCTCATGGGAGCGCGAGTTCCTGATGCTGAGCGTCTGATCCTGCAAGGGCCGCAACGCGGCCCCTCAGCACCGTACACCCACAACAATGCCAACGAGGTGTCGTCATGCATTACCTGAAAGCCCTGATCCCTTCTGCATTCACCCTGTTGTTCGCGGCCACCAGCCAGGCAGCGCCGACGGTCAGCGTGTACAACTGGACCGACTATATCGGTGACACGACGCTGGCGGACTTTCAGGCCAGCACCGGTATCAAGGTGGTGTACGACGTGTTCGACTCCAATGAGACCCTCGAAGGCAAGCTGCTGGCAGGTCGCACCGGCTATGACGTGGTGGTGCCGTCCAACCACTTCCTGGCACGCCAGGCTCAGGCGGGCGCCTTCCTGCCGCTCGATCGCAGCAAGCTGACCAACTGGCAGCACCTGGACCCCAAGCTGCTCAAGCTGCTGGAGCAGAACGATCCCGGTAACCGCTATGCAGTGCCCTACCTATGGGGGACCAACGGCATCGGCTACAACGTGGACAAGGTCAAGGCAGCCTTGGGCATCGATCGGGTGGACTCCTGGGCGGTGCTGTTCGAGCCCGAAAACCTCAAGAAACTCAAGCAGTGCGGCGTGGCCTTCATGGACTCGCCCGATGAGCTGTTCCCGGCCATGCTCAACTACCTGGGCATGGACCCGCGCAGCGAGAACACAGCGGACTATCCCAAGGCCGAGGCGCGCCTGCTAGCCCTGCGGCCCTATATCACCTACTTCCATTCCTCCAAGTACGTCTCGGACCTGGCCAACGGCAATATTTGCATCGCCTTTGGCTATTCGGGCGACGTGTTCCAGGCCGCCAACCGCGCGGCAGAGGCCAACAATGGTGTGAAGATCGCCTACAGCATCCCCAAGGAGGGCAGCAACCTGTGGTTCGACCTGCTGGCCATCCCCAAGGATGCCAACAACCCCGAGCAGGCCCTGGCCTTCATCAACTACCTGCTCGACCCACAGGTGATCGCCAAGGTCAGCGCGACGGTCGGTTATGCCAATGCCAACCCCGATGCCAAAGCATTCATGGACCCGGCGTTGGTGAACAACCCCGAGGTCTACCCACCCCAGCAGGTGCTGGACAAGTTGTACATCTCTACGACACAAAGCCCGAAGATCATGCGCCTGATGACGCGCGCCTGGACCAAGATCAAGTCCAATCGCTGAGTGAGCCTTACCCATGCCTTTATCTGCCGAACATGCCGCGTCCTACTATGCGGCCACTGCCCGTGATACAACCCGCTATCCGTACCTCGACGGCGAAGTCGATGCCGATGTGTGCGTCGTCGGCGGCGGCCTGACAGGGGTCAACACCGCACTGGAACTCGCCGAGCGCGGCCTGTCGGTGGTGCTGCTCGAAGGCCGGCGCGTGGGTTGGGGTGCCAGCGGGCGCAATGGCGGCCAGCTGATCCGTGGCATCGGCCATGATGTCAACGGCTTCGCTCGGTACGTGGGCGAGGACGGCGTGAGGTATCTGAAGCAGGCAGGCATCGACTCGGTCACCCTGGTGGCTGAGCGCATCGCCCGCCACGGCATAGCATGCGACCTGCGCTGGGGCTTCTGCGAGCTGGCCAATACCCCCGCCCAGTTCGCTGCCTTTGTCGCCGAGCAGCAGGAGCTGGCGGCCTTGGGCTACCAGCCTCACACCTACCGGGTGCCGGCAGAGCGCCTGCGCGAAGTGGTTGGCAGCGACCGTTATGCAGGCGGCATGGTGGACATGGGTTCAGGGCATCTGCACCCATTGGATCTGGTGCAGGGCGAAGCCCGAGCGGCGCAGTCCCTGGGGGTGCAGATCTTTGAACAAAGCCCGGTCATGCGCATCGACCATGGCTCCACCGTAACGGTGCACACCGCGCACGGCAAGGTACGCGCTGCCAGCCTGGTACTGGGTTGCAATGCCCACCTTGAGGGCCTGGAGCCCAGGCTCAGCGGCAAGGTGCTGCCAGCGGGTAGCTACGTGGTCGTGACCGAGCCACTGGAGGAAACGGTCGCAATGTCGCTCATTCCCCAGGACATGGCCTTGTGTGATCAGAAGGTGGGGCTGGACTACTATCGCCTGACCGCCGACCGGCGCTTGCTGTTCGGCGGTGCCTGCCAATACTCCGGGCGCGATCCCCGCGATATCGCCGCGTACATGCGGCCCAAGGTGCACCGGGTGTTCCGACAGTTGGGCGAAGTGCGCATCGACTATCAATGGGGCGGCATGATCGGCATCACGGCCAACCGCTTCCCACAGGTCGGGCGACTGCGTGATCATCCCAACGTCTACTATGCCCAGGGTTATTCGGGCCATGGGCTGAACGTCACACACTGGACGGCCAGGCTGCTTGCCCAGAGCATCGCGCTGGGGCAAAGCAAGGGGCTGGATGTGTTCAGCGCCGTGCCCCACCTCACGTTCCCCGGCGGCAGAGCGCTGCGCTCGCCCCTGCTGGCCCTTGGCATGTTGTGGTACCGGCTGCGCGAGGCCCTGGGGTGAAGACGTTCAGGTACAGGCCATGGGCCATGTGGTAGTCTGCGCCCCTCGAAATGCATGGTCGCGCCGACCATGCCAAAAGGAAGCGGGCCACCCGGCCCAGGCCAGATCAGGACCCCTCCCATGCTGTTTCACAAGAACATCAACGCCCTGCGGGCGTTGGCCGTCATATCGGTCGTGCTGTACCACTTCAAGATCCCGGGGTTCTCGGCCGGGTTTCTCGGCGTGGATGTGTTCTTCGTGATTTCGGGCTACCTGATGACCCGGATCATCGTGAGCGGCCTGCACAAGCAGCAGTTCTCGCTGATCGGTTTCTACGCGGCCAGGGCCAGGCGAATCATTCCGGCGCTGCTGGGGTTGTGCATCGCCCTGGCCGTGTTCGGGTATTTCTTCCTGGCGACGGACGACTACCGGGAGTTGCTGCGCACCAGCAAGGAAAGCCTGCTATTCACGTCCAACCATTATTTCGCCCGTGACGGCAGTTATTTCGATGCACCGCTTCAGGAAAACTGGCTGCTGCACACCTGGTCGCTGTCGGTGGAGTGGCAGTTCTACCTGATCTACCCAGTGATCGTGATGGGCCTGCACAAGGTGTGCGCACCGCCTACGTTCAAGCGGCTTGTGTTAGCGCTGGGTGCCGGTTCGCTGGTGTTCTCGGCGCTCTACAGCCCAGGCCATCCGGTCGCATCGTTCTTCCTGCTGCCTACCCGAGCCTGGGAAATGCTCGCCGGTGCTCTGGTGTTCCTGTATCCGCTCGCGCTTTCGCCCAGGGCGGCGGCACTGTGCGAAGCCCTGGGCCTTGCACTGATTGCAGGCGCCCTGGCACTGCTGCCCCACGACGCTACCTGGCCGGGTTACCTGGCCCTGATACCGGTGATCGGCACCCTGCTGGTGATCCACGCCAATGCCAACAGCCTGTTCGCACGCAACCGGGCACTGGCATTTCTGGGCAAGACGTCTTATTCGATCTACCTCTGGCATTGGCCATTGGTGGTGTTGCTCTATACCTGCGGGCTGCTGCAAGACTGGCGCGCGGTGACCTGTGCGGTGCTGTTGTCGGTTGCGCTGGGCGCGGCGTCCTATGGGTTGATCGAAAGCAGGACACGCGCCCTCAAGCGCCCAGTACTGGGCCTTGCCCGTTACGCAGGCATGGGCCTGGTGTGGGTGGCGGCGGCAGGGGCCGTGGCCTCGGCAATCAAGCACAACCCGCAACTGCGCTGGGCCCACGATGACGGCAAGCCGGAGTACGACAGCAAGCTGTACGCACAGCATTGCGACACCAACCCGTACGGGGCCGCACAGTGCGTATTGGGCACCGGCGATATCTCGGCCCTTCTGCTGGGCGACAGCCATGCCCAATCCACCGCCGCGGCCTTGATGCTGGAAAACCCCGGCGCGGCGATGGGCTGGGCACGGGCCGGCTGCCCTACCCTGATCGACTTCGAAATGGGCGACAAGGACGTCGAGCAGCACTGCAAAGCCTTCAACGCCGACAAGTTCGCCCAACTGGCCACGGACTACCCTGGCGTACCCTTGTTCCTGTTCAGCCGCGCAGCGCTGTATACCGACCAGCGCCGGCACAGTGGCTATAGCGTCTACTTCAACGGCGACAAGCACCAAAGCGGCCCGCAATTCGAGCAGCAGTTCATCCAGACCTACACCCAAACGGTGTGCATGCTGGCACAAAATCGCCCGGTGTACATCGTCAAGCCGGTGCCGGAAATGCCGTTCAGTGTCTACAAGGGCCTGACCCTGCAGCACCGGCTTCTAGGCATGAACAGCGACATCGTCACGCCTGTGAGCGATTACCAGGCCCGCAACCGCCTGGCCCTGGAAGCCATCGAGACGGCGGCCGAACGCTGCCACGCAGGTATCGTTGACCCGGTGCCCTACCTCTGCCCGGACGGCAAGTGCATGGGTTCAAAGGACGGCAGGCCGCTGTATTTCGATGACAACCACTTGATTGACGCGGGCAACGAACAACTCAAGGGCCTGTTCAAACAGGCCATGCACAGCAGCCCGGGTTCGACTGCCCTGCGCTGAAGCGCAGGGTGCTCAACACTCCACGAACGCAACGGCCAGGCCGCCGCGAGAAGTTTCCTTGTAGTTGGCGTGCATGTCCGCACCGGTGTCGCGCATGGTGCGGATGACGCGGTCCAGGGAAATGAAGTGTTCCCCGTCACCGCGCAGCGCCATCTGCACAGCGTTGATCGCCTTGACCGCGGCGATGGCATTGCGCTCGATGCAGGGCACCTGAACGAGGCCGCCGACCGGGTCACAGGTCAGGCCCAGGTTGTGCTCCAGCGCAATTTCAGCGGCATTTTCCAGCTGCGGGGGCGTAGCGCCCAGCAGCTGCGCCAGGCCTGCGGCTGCCATCGAGCACGCTGAGCCCACCTCGCCCTGGCAGCCTACCTCGGCACCGGAAATTGACGCATTCTTCTTGCACAGGATGCCCACGGCCGCAGCCGCCAGGAGGAAATCCACCACGTCGTCATCGCAGGCGCCGGGGTTGAATTTCATGAAGTAGTGCAACACGGCCGGGATGATGCCGGCCGCGCCATTGGTGGGTGCGGTGACCATGCGCCCACCGGCGGCATTCTCTTCATTGACCGCCAAGGCGAACAGGTTGACCCACTCCATGGCGCTCAAGGTAGAGCCGATGACGTTGGGCTTGCCCAGCTCCTGCAAGCTGCGGTGCAGCTTGGCCGCCCGGCGCTTGACCTGCAAGCCGCCCGGCAATACGCCCTCGTTGCGCAGCCCATTGTCGACGCACTCGCGCATGGCCGCCCAGATGCGCAGCAGCCCGTCGCGCACCTGCGCCTGGGGCCGCCACGCGCATTCGTTAGCCATCATCAACTGCGCAACGCTCAGGCCATGCTGGCTACACAGCGCCAGCAGCTCGGCTGCGCTGTCGAACTCGTAAGGCAGCGTGACGGTTGGCGACAGGCCCACCGGCGCTGTCAGCTCGGCCTCCTCGACAATGAACCCGCCGCCTACCGAGTAGTAGGTCTGGTGCAGCAGGCTTGCCTGCTGGTCGAACGCCTCCAGGCGCATGGCGTTGGGGTGATAGGGCAGGTTTTCATCGAGCAACAGCAGGTCGCGGGCGTAGTCGAACGCCACAGGATGACTGCCGTCGAGCATCAGGCAATGCTCTTGCAACACTTGGCCGATGCGCGCATCGATGCTGGCAGGGTCGATGCGGTCTGGCCATTGTCCCATCAGGCCCAGCAGGCAGGCTCGATCAGTGGCATGGCCCACGCCAGTGGCCGACAGCGAACCATACAGGCGTACTTCGACACGCTGGGTGCTGTTGAGCAAGCCTTGCTCGCGCAGCGCTTGGGCAAACGTGGCGGCG
Organism: Pseudomonas sp. FYR_7; assembly: GCF_043106155.1. Classification (NCBI taxonomy): domain Bacteria; kingdom Pseudomonadati; phylum Pseudomonadota; class Gammaproteobacteria; order Pseudomonadales; family Pseudomonadaceae; genus Pseudomonas; species Pseudomonas sp. FYR_7. Next base: position 41,801 of record NZ_JBICMI010000053.1, on the reverse strand, counting down.
GCGCGCATGGGGCCGACCGTATGCGAACTGGATGGGCCAATACCGATTTTGAAAAGGTCGAAAACACTGATAGCCATGCTAATACCTGACGGGCGGTTGCTGCTGCCAAAACGCCCAATACTTGAAAACCTCAGGCGCACAGGCCCGTTTCGCGAGATACTGCGCCCCTGTGCTACAAATGACCAACGAAACTTCCTAAGCCAGCCTTTAGCAGGACTAAACCATGAGACGCCAACTGACAGGGCAATCCTTCGTCTGGCTGCACGTGTTCGCCTGTGCCGCCCGTCACCTGTCGTTCACCCGCTGCGCCGAGGAGCTGCATATCACCCCCGGGGCCGTAAGCCAGCAGATGCGCCAACTGGAGGAGCGCCTGGGTTATCGGCTGTTCCTGCGCCGCGCCCGTGGCGTGGAACTGAGCGCCGAAGGCCAGCGCCTGGCTCAGACGGTGGCGGACGCCTATGGCAGCATCGAGGCAGAACTGGTGCGCCTGGATGCAGGTGAAATACGCGGCACCGTACGGGTGCGCTCGATCCCCTCGTTCCTGGCCAAGTGGCTGACCCCGCGGCTGTCACGTTTCCAGCAACGCTACCCCGACATCGAGCTGCGGCTGGTGGCCGAGGACAGCGCACAGGCCCTGACGCCTGGGGATTTTGACCTGGCGATCGACCTCAACGACGGCAGCTACCCCGGTATGCTGTCGACGCCGCTTCTGGCCGAGCAGATCTTCCCGGTCTGCTCCCCAGCCCTGCTGCGTGGGCGTCCCCCGCTGCACGGGCCAGCGGACTTGGTGCACTACCCGTTGCTGCACGACATCACGGCCTGGCGAGGCAGCTCGGAATATGCCGAATGGGAGTTCTACCTGGAAGGCATCGGTGCGCCTGCGCAAGCCGTACGGCGTGGCCACACCTTCAACCGCAACCACCTGACCATCGAGGCGGCCATTGCGGGCCTTGGCGTGGCCATTGCCCGGCGTACCCTGCTCAACGACGAACTGGAGCGTGGCGCGCTGATCGTGCCATTCGGGGTCGCCATCCCCAACCACAAGCGCTACGTGGTGCACTACCCGCCTGGCGGGTTGAACCAGCCCGGCGCACGTGCGGTACACGACTGGCTGGTGGCAGAAGCGCAGGCGTTTCGAGAATTGCATCCCCTGACTGGCGCACCGCAAGATCTGTAGCGCAAAACACCCAGCCTGTCTGGCTTGGGTCGCTAGTACGCCTGCTTGCCGGTGAAGGCGTTTAGGGTGCGCACCAGGATCACGAAATCCAGCCACAGGGACCAGTTGTTGATGTACTCGATGTCCGAATCGACACGCTGGATCATCTGCTCGATGTCCTTAGTTTCACCCCTGAAGCCCCGCACCTGGGCAAGGCCGGTCATGCCTGGCTTGATGTTGTGGCGCGCGAAATAGTCGACGATGTCCTGGGAGTACAAGGTGTCATGCTGCAATGCATGGGGCCTGGGGCCAACCAATGACATCTCGCCCGTCAGTACATTGAACAACTGCGGCAGCTCATCGAGGCTGGTGCGCCGGATGAAGGCGCCGACCCGGGTCAGGCGCGGGTCGTTTTTCTGTGCCTGCTTGATCTGCCCGGCTTCGGGCTGGTGAACATGCATGCTGCGAAATTTCCAGATCCGAAACGATTCCCCGGTCCAGCCCGTGCGTTCCTGGCGAAAGAACACCGGGCCTGGGCTGTCGAGCTTGATCGCCAGGGCCACAGCCAGCAACACCGGCGATGCACACAGCAGAATCAGTGCCGCCAGGACACGATCCTCGAGGTTCTTCAGGAACAGGCTCATGCCGGTCAACGGGGTTTCAGACAGGGTCAGGACAGGAATACCGGCGATTTCGCGCACGCTATGGTTGATCAGGCGCAGGGAGAAAATGTCGGGCACCCAGTTCACTGCGATGCACTTGTCGAGCAGTTTGAAATAGACGTCGCTGATGACTTGCGAGCCGCCCAGTGGCGTCACCAGGTAGACCGTGCGGATGCCATGCTGGGCGACGATGCCGTCCAAATCGCTGATATGCCCCAGCACCGGCAGGCGCTGCTTGCCGTGCTCGACGTCGTCGCCGTGCGGCGCGGCTTTTGCGGTCAACACGCAGCCTACCACCCGTTCCCCGAACCAGGGGTTGCTGCTGATTTTCTGATAGAGGAAATTAGCCAGGTCACCGTCGCCGATGATCAGGGCGTTCTCAAGGCGAGCGTGGGCGGTAAAGCGTTTTTGCAGTTCACGCACGGCAACATGCAGAAACAGCTGGGCGATGTAGCCGATGACGAACAATTCCACCACCAACAGCCGTGAATAGGTTTCGCTCTGCTTGGTCAGAAAGGCCATGACCACCAGAAAGCAGAACGTTGCCGACCATGCCTTGAACAGCCGGAACGCCTTGATCGACAGCCCGACGTTGGTGCGATAGATGGCGTAGTGATCGTAGATGACCGCCAGTGCCCCGATCAGCAACAGCAACATGATGACGTAGTCGGACGTGATGTAGCCGAACTGGTCGTAGATCAGGTACCAGGCAATGCCGGTCACCGCCACGCCATCCAGACCGGCTTGCACGGCGTTGCTGACGCTGCTTCTGCGCTGAAGCAAAGACCGGCTGCTTCGGGGTTCGAACACCATTTCAGACCTCATCGATGGGTACATGGCCAGGGCCTGTAATCGCCCTTTGATACTGAAGGACAGCGTTGGCGAAACCGGTACAGCAGCAGGCGCGCGCGGGTGTCTGTAGCGGTGATATCACTGTAGCAGCCCGTCCTTGGCTGCGCGGTAACTTCGCGCGACCGCGCCATGTCATCAGCCGCCAGGATGCAGCGCTCGCCCTGCCCGGGCGAACCGCCGGGCGCGTAACAGGAACAGCGGGTTGCCCACCACGTAGCGCATGAACAGCCGCCGGGGCTCGCACAGCAAGCGGTACAGCCACTCTGCACCCAGCCGCCTGACCCAGGCCGGTGCGCGATGGACCTTGCCGCCCATGAAGTCCAACACGGCGCCGCCGCAAACGATCGTGCACACAAGGCCCGTGCCTTTGAGCGCAGCCGCCACGGCCTCCTGCTTGGGCATGCCCATGCCTAGCAGGATCAGATCCGGCCGATGCTCGGTCGCCAGGTGCAGGTACGTCGACACGTCGGCGAAGCCGTCATGCACCGAAACCGGCGTGACGCCATAGGTGGCAACGCAGCACTGAACAGCCTGCCCCAGATAAGGCTGGCGGGTGCCCCAGAAGGCCACGCGGCGGCCTGCGTAGGCGTGCACCAGCCGAGGAATGAAATCCGTCCCGTTCATGTTCAACCCTGGCGCCAACCCGAGCTGACGGTACAGCATCGCCATGCCCGAGCCATCGCGCAGCAGCACATCGGCGCCCAGCAGCGCTTCGCCATAGGCGTCATCGCGAACGACCAGGTTCATGGCATGGGCATTGACGAAGCCCAGCACGGTCGGGGCTACAGGGGCAGCCAAGGCGTGCAGCAGGCGCTCAGCAGCCCCGCTATCCTCGACCACCTGCAGCTGGTCGATCACCGCGTGCCACCGTGCTGGCCACTGCTTTGCGGCCATCAATCGTCCTCCCGGCGGGAGCGCACCCACTCCACCTGGCGCTTGATCAGAAAGCCCACGTAAACCGGCACCTTGCGCAAGGCGTAGAACGGCGCATACAGCAGCACCGAGAACGGGATCACGTCGCGGCAGAATCGTGCCCAGGCCAGCAGCACGGCAAGCGCCAGTAGCAGCAACGCACTCAGCGCCATCCAGGCAGGTGTCGCCACGTCTGCTACGGCGTAGGCCACCCAGGTAAGGGCGTTGAGCCCCAGCAACATCAGGACCAGCAGGGCCAGCGGAGGCACCAGCACGTCCAGCGTCAAACCGGCCAAGGCCACGTTGCGCTGGCTGAAGGCAGCCCAGGCGCGACGGGGCGCATCGGCCAGCATCAGCCCCAGGTGCCCGTGCTCCCAACGCGTGCGCTGGCTGTTAAGGCCTTGCTCACTGGTCGGGAACTGACTGGTGACCAGCGCCTGCGGGCAGAACAACGGCGGCGTGCCCCGCTGGCAGAGGTCAAGGCCCAATTTCACGTCTTCGACCAGATGCCCGTTGGCCAGGTCCACGGCGGCCAAGTCCTGCCACGGGAACGCCATGCCCGAGCCCATGAGCTGGCAGGGCAAGCCCACCCGTGCCCAGCCACGGGGCCGGACCAGGTTCTTGACCCGCCAGGCGAACTCGGCCACCTGCACCTTGAGACCGGCACCTGCCGGCGCCTTCATGAGGTACAGCGCCTGCACCGGCCGGCCGCTCTGCGCGCAGCGAAGGGCCAGTTGTTCGAGCGCCCCTTGCTCAGCATGGCAATCGGCATCGACGATGATCACCACCTGGGGCGGGTCGGCGGCCAGGTGACGCATACCGAAGTCCAGCGCATAGCCTTTACCCCGGCGCAAGGCATCCTGACGCACAACCACTTCAGCACCGCCCTCCTCGGCCCGTCGCGCTGTGTCGTCGCTGCAGTTGTCGGCCACGACCAGCAGGCGGTCACCGGCTTGCAGTTGCGGCACCAGGCTCGCGAGCGTGGCGGCGATGATGCTGGCCTCGTCATGGGCCGGGACCAGCACGGCAACCTGCGGGCGCGCCCGGGCAGCGACGGGTTGCGCACGAGCGGGAAGGTAGGCCAGCAACACCTGCCCCAGCAGCACCAGCACCGGAACCGAGACTAGGAGCGCCAGCCCCCCCAGTAAGAACGTCAATACAGTGATCATGCCGTTGCCTTGAAATACTCGGCCAGCCGGGCCGCCTCAGTGTCCACATCATGCCGCTCCAACACCCGCGCATGGCCGGCTGCGCCCATCCGCTGCAGCGTCTCGACCGGCTGCCGGAGGCAGTCAGCCATGGCTTCGGTCAATTGTTCGACATCCCCCGCTGGCACCAGCCAGCCGTTCTCGCCAGGGCGCACCAGCTCGGGGATACCTGCCACATAGGTGCTCAGCACAGGACGACGCAGCGCCATGGCCTCCATCAAGACCACGGGCAACCCTTCGGCGAAGCTGGGCAGCACCAAGGCACGCGCCGCAAGCATGTGCTCGCGCACCTGCTCACTGCCGATCCAGCCGGTGATGCACACCTGTTGCTGCAAGCCATGATGGGCGATCAACCGCTCTATCTCGCCGCGCATCTCGCCATCACCGGCCAGCACCAGTTCGAAGGCGATGGAACGCGCCGCCAGCCGGGACGCGGCCTCCAGCAGCAGTAACTGGCCTTTCTGCTCGCACAGGCGGCCCACGCAAACCAGTCTCGGGGCCTGGGGTATCGCCACGCTGGGCACCTCATGAAACGCGCGTTCCAGACCGCAATGCACCACCTTGACCTTCGGCCAGTTGGCGTGGGCCACCCAGCGATATAGCTGGCTGCGTCCGTAGGCACTGACAGCCGCTACGAACGCTGCACGGTCGACCTTGTCGCCCAGGTGCAGGAACTGCGGCTTGTCGAACTCCTCCGGTCCGTGGACGGTGAAACTGAACGGCGGCCCACCCAGTGCGTGGACAAGCATGACGACTTCAGCGGAGTTGGTGCCAAAGTGGGCATGAACGTGGGAGGCCCCGCTTTGCTGCAGCCAGAGCAGTACCTGGCAGGCTTCAGCCAGGTATACCAGGTGATACGGCCAGGCGCGGTCCGCCCTGTATCCCATGCGCAAGGCCAGGCTCAGGGTTTGGCAGAAACGCCGTGGTTGTGCCCGCAGCACGCGCCAGAGCGGTTTGAGCAAACCCGCCAGCCCATGCTGCAGCACATACACCGTTTTGGCTTTCTCGCAGACATCCTCAGGGTCCTGCAACTGGGCGTCCCATCCGCGCAGGGCAATGCGCTGAACCGTAATGCCCAGGCGTTCAATCGCCAGGATTTCGCGCCGTATGAAACTGTGACTCACCTTCGGGTACTGATTGACGAAGTAAGCAATACGCATACGAATCCAGATCCAAACCCGCTTGATGACACACCACGCCCGACAAGCCTTATGTACGGCCTTCTGTCAGGGGCGGAGCGTCCACTGCCGATGCATGCCCAGCGCATGCATCCCCTTGTAGTTCTTGTAGTTCATGGTTGCCGGCAGCGCCTGCCAAGGCCTTGTGCATGTGCGAGAAAACACCGTCGAGCAAAGCCTGCCGGCGGCGGTACATGGCCCGTTTCTTGGCGGGAATGTCCGATTCGGCGCGCTGTGCAGCCACCAGGGGTAGCTCGAAAAAACCGTTGCAGGGTGCCGGCTGGCCGCCGTGCTCCTGCCAGATAGCATCGTAGTCGGCCGCCAGTTCACGGCCGGTATCGGCGCCAAAATAGGGATGACGGTGGTGCCTGAAGCCGTCGCTGACGGCCAGTATGCGATCGACCGAGAGCGAGCGCGCCAGGCACTTGAGCGCTTCGAGCACCAGGCTGCGCGGGCGCAGGCCTTCGAAATGCTTGGTCAGGTCGCGGTAGATGCCCAAGGACGTTTCACTGTCGATACCTTTGTGGATGCCTTGCACGGCGCCGATGAAAAGCGTCAACCTGTTCCCGTCGTTACACAGGGTGAAGGCCAGTGACGCGACCCGCAGGTCGCCCTGAAACAGGTTCAGGACCAACTCGCCTTCGCGCTTGAACCAGATCGGCCGGTCCAGCACTAGGCTGCAGGCCGGTGAATGGTCCCCCAAATCGCACAACACGCGGCGCTCATCGCGGCTCGTGATCAGCAGCACCGGCGCTTTAGCAGTCACCACTTCGAAATGCGAGGCCACGGTGTCGAGCCGTTGGGCCACGTTCCAGCCGCTGCTGATGTAGGGCCATTGCACCATGCCCAGCGCGTCGTCCCCTACGCGCTGCCGCCACTGGGGGCCCAGTGCAGTCCTCATGCGCCCCATGAAGCGCTCGAGCGCGTGGCGATGGCTCACCATGAGCACGGCCAGCGCGCACTTGCTCTTCAGGGCTCGCGGGGTGAAACCGGGTTGCAACGTCGATAGGCTGCTCACGAGGCGGACAAGCATCATGGGGTCATCTCACTTGTATTCGATCAGCGCTGATTTGCCGGGCAACAGCCGCTGGCGCCAGAATTTCAGTTGCCCCACTGCCTCTGGGAACTTGCCCAGTACCAGAAACAAGGCCTGCAACCTGCGTTGCCGGGGCGCCAGGCCGCCGCGCCTGGCCAACCGCAGGACTTGCAGTGGGTACAGCAGCAAGAGCGCCAGCCCCCCTGCCCCGAACAGCAGGCATGCCGCCAGTGTCAGCAGCGGGATCCCCAGCCCCCAGACCCAGGCACGGCGGGACTCACGCACCCAGTGCCGCTCGGGTGCAGCACCATGCAACCAGGCGCCTTCGGCATAGGCGTAGCCGGCGCGCATGCTGCGTCGCCACCATTGGCCGAAGCGCGTCATGGCTGCATCGTGCAGGGTCATTTCGGCGTCCAGGCGCCATATTTTCCAGCCCGCGGCTCGCAAACGTACACACAGCTCCGGCTCCTCGCCGGCAATCAGCCCCGCCCGGAAGCCGCCTACGCTGGCGAATGCCTGGGCACGCATCAATGCATCACCGCCACAGGCCTCGGCTTGGCCAACCGGGGTGTCCCACTCCAGGTCGCACAACTGGTTGTAGACGCTGTGCTGGGCAAAGCGCTCACGCCGCCGCCCGCAAACCACCGCTACCTCGGCGTGCTGTTGCAAGAAGGCGTGGGCAGTGGGCAGCCACTGGGCGTCGATCTCGCAGTCGCCATCAACGAACTGCACCATGTCCAGACCGGGCTGCAACTGGTGCAGCCTGGCGAAGCCTTCGTTGCGCGCGCGGGCGGCGGTGAATGGGATACTCAAGTCCAGGGCCAGGACGTGTACACCCAACTGATGCGCGAGCTGAACCGAGCCATCGGTGGAGCCGGAATCCACGTACACCACCGTATCGACACGGGTCACCAGCGCGCGCAGGCAGCGCGCCAGGCGCTGGCCTTCGTTGCGGCCAATCACCACGGCGCCAATGCTCTCCAGGTGTGCGCTCACGGCATCACCTGCGTCGCAGGGCTGCGCCTGGGCTTGACCACCGCCGGCACGCCCACGGCAATGCTGTTGTCCGGCACATCGACCAGCACGACGGCATTGGCGCCAATCACCACATTGTTGCCAATGCGTATGTCGCCCAGAATCTTGGCGCCGGTACCAATGTCCACATTGTTACCGAACACGGGCGCCACAGGCCGATCGACCTGCTTGAGCCCCACCACCACGCCGTTGCGAATGCGACAGTCGTCACCGAACCGGGCGTAGCCGCTGACGATGATGCCGCCGAAGTGATCGATGACGAAATTGCGACCCACCAACGCCTCGCAAGGCAGTTCGACCCCGGTCAGGATCTGTACCAGTTTGAACAACACCTTGTAGACCAGCGAACAGAGCTTGCGCAGTGGCGCAGGCTTTACGCCATAGCGCCAGCGGCCGAACCGGTAGACCAACATCACCCAGAACCCCTGGGCTCCCCAGTCGCCACCGTGGGCCCGCAGATCGGCACGAATATTCTCGAACATGGCGCGCTACCTTGTCGGCTGGGTGGCGTAGCGGGTTTTGAACAGCAATGCCCACGTGGTGCGGCTATGCAGCCAGCAGGCCTTCAAGGCCTCCCGCCCGCGCCGCTTGATCATCGCCTTGAGCGCCAGTATCACGTCACCCAGGCTCACCAGCCCCATATGCAGGGCAAGGCCCGCGCGGCCGTGGTGCTTGCGAAAGTACAGCAGCTCGCTTTCGATCTGATAAGCGGATATCTGCCGGCTCGCGGCTTCGAGCTGGGCCACCGACTTGGAGCTCTCGCCGCCGATATGCACCACCGTGGTGTACGGGTAGAACACCACCTTCCAGCCCGCGGCCTTGACGCGCTTGCAGTGGTCGACCTCTTCGTAATACAGAAAGAAACGGGGGTCGAACAGCCCCACCTGGTCAAGGACTTCGCGGCGCACCAAGTAGAAACATCCAGGCAGCCAATCGCATTCGCGCACCGAGCCATGGTCCCAGCTCATGTCGTCGACGCGCTGTACGCCGGGGACGAAGCGTTCGAGCCCGGTGCGGGCGAGAAACACGTTGAGCGGCGTCGGAAAATACCGGCAGCTCGGTTGCAGGCTGCCATCGCGACCTTCGAGCCGAACACCGAGCACGCCACATTCCGGATGCGCCTGCATGTAGTCCAGCGTTTTGTGCAGCGCGTCCTGGGCGATGAAAGCATCAGTGTTGAGCAGCAGGGCGTACTGGCCTTGCAGGTGCGCCAGCAACTGGTTGTTGGCACGACCAAACCCTACGTTCTTCGGGTTGCTAAGCACCACTGCCTGAGGGCAGACCTGGGTCAGGCGTGCAAGTGAGTCATCGGCCGAGGCGTTGTCCACCACCAGGTAGCGCGCCAGATGCTCGCTGTCGGCGCTGCGCAAGGCATCGAACATGGGCTGCAGCAAACCGGCCGTGTTGAAATTGACCACCATCACATCCACCGGCTTAGCCATTGTCGCTGTCCCCGAAGAAGTACTGGCGCCGCTGGGCCATCAGCATGGGCTCCACCTGTGGGTCGAAGGCGCCCTTGCGCTGCTTGACGATGTCGATCCAGGGATAGGCTTCGCAGCGGGCTTCCACCCGTTTGATCAGCGCGTCGGTGGTGCAGATGAAGGCCGCGGGGTTACCCCCGTAGACAGTGCCAGGCGGCACGTCCTTGGTCACCACGGCCCCGGCGGCCACGACGGAGTCCGGGCCGATGGTCACGCGCGGCATGATGATTGCGCCGTGACCGATGAAACAGTTGTCCTTGATGTCGATGAAGCCGACCGAGTCCAGGTGCTTGCCGAAGCGGTGCTCGATCAGTAGCACGACGCCGTCATGGCCGATGAGGGTGCAATCGGACAAGCCCACGCTGTTGCCGATGCGCACCAGCGATGGATCGGTCACGTTGCAACCCTGGTTGATGTAGACGTTGGTGCCCACGGAGTGAAAACCGCCCCAGCGGGCCAGGTAGGTGCCCCATTCCAGCCCCGCAGGGTTGCACATCTTCTTGTACAAACCGCGCGCCCGTCCCGTGCGGTGGGCATACTGCATTACGGCTCTGCGTATCCATCCCATCATGCTGCCTGGCCTCGCAATCGATGCAACCTGAGTTATCCCTGGGCGCCGCCGGTCTCATTCTTGTGTGTGCTGACCGCCGCACCCCTTTTCCTAAAGCGGGTGGATCACGCCGCGGCGCTCCTCTGGGCGCTCATGCGGGCATCGAGGTGTTCGGCCAGGCGCACGGCGAATTGCAACAGTGGCATGGTCGGGTTGGAGGCACCGCCGGTGGCGAAGATGCTGCTGCCGGCTGCATACAGGTTGTCGGTGCCGAACACCTTGCAGTCGCGGTCCACCACGCCATGACGGGCGTCGGCGGCCATGCGCGTGGTGCCCATGTGGTGGGCGTGCGGCGACAGCCTGAGCGGTACCGAGGTGTCGTAGACGAAGTCGTTGAGTTTGACGAACCCCAGGTTCTGCTTGGCCCACTGGGTCGCAAGCTCGGTGCCGATGCACTTGATCGTGTGCCGGTCCTGCTCGTCGAGTACCCAGTTGACGTTGACCTTGGCCACGCCCAGCGCATCCTTCTCGTCGAGCAAGGAGATCCGGCTGTGCAGGCTTGGGAACTGTTCGATCATGGTGCTGATGATGCCATCGCCTGGGCAGCTGAAGCTGGCGACGAAGGCCACCTTGCTGGCCACGCCCATGTCACAGGCCAAGGTTTCCAAAAAGTACTTGACCTCGGCGGTACGGCCGTAGGTTTGCACATCGGCCAGCAGGGCCGCGCGCACATTGCCCTTGCCGATCTTGAAATGCTCGATGAAGGCGTCGGTGGTGTAGTACTCGCGCGGATCGGGATCAAGCCCCGACTTGAGGATGAACGTGCCCATGTCGATGTTCAGGTGCTCCATGAAACACCGGCCTACCAAGCCGTCCTTGCTGATCACCCCGGCCGCTGCCAGGGAGGTGCTGTTGAGCAGTTGCCGCGCGTTCTCGATGGCGCCTGCGGCGAGGATGAAATGCCGCGCGACCTGACGCTGGCGGTTGCCGGCGTAGTCTGACAGCAGCACCGCTGCCAGCCGACCAGAGGCGGGGTCGAATTCCAGGTCTACGCAGTTGCAATTGATGAACACGTCCAGCCCTGGGGTTTGTTCCAGGGCGGTGGCGTACTTTTGGGCAAATCGGGTTGGGGTACTGAGCAGGAAGCGGTCCGGTTCGAACTCGTCGCCGTCCAGGCCCGTGTTGATGGCGTGAAAGTCCGCACCGGCGGGCAAATCGACGATGTCCATGGCGGCGGGCAGGTAGCGCGCGATTTCGGCGTAGGCAATGGGCCAGCCTGGCAGGTCGCCTGGCGGAGCGATGGAAAAATCGGACGGGGTAAAGGGTCGGCAGCGGCCTGCCCAATGGTTTGAAGTACCGCCCAGGTAACGCAGCCGGGTCTGTTCGGCATACAGTTGCAGCCCACTGGAGGTGCAGGCGTACAGCTCCTGAGAGCGAGGTGCATAGTCATGCCCACCCCCCTCTGCCAGCAACACGCTCCAGCCAGCCGCCGCCAGGCGCAACCCAAGCGTGATGCCGGCCGGGCCGGCGCCGATGATGCACACGTCGTAGCTGTCGCGCAGCGTCTTGTGTTCCTGAAAATCGGTGATCATGCCGACGGGCTCTTGAAATACTGGGACGGCAATACCCAGCCATTGATGACCACGAACGCCTCGCTGGTGTCAGCGGTGTGCCGTGGCAGCGTTTGGCCGGCGACCGCCGTCATCGGACCCAGCACGGCGCCTGTCGCCCCTACCACCGCGCACCCCTTGAGAAACCTCCTGCGACCTACCTGTGACGCACACACGCTCTGCTTGCCCATGATCACCTGGCCATCCTCACAAAATTCCGACAGGTAGCGCTCAGATCCACTCGAACAACGCGGTCAGCCCAGCCCCGCACAGCGCCCCGGCCACAAGGGCCGGCAACACTGCAAGCTCGCGCTTGAGGCTGAATATACCCAGTTTGCTGTTCACGTAAACGATCAACACCAGTGTGGGCAGCGTGTGCAGGGCAACGCCCCAAATCGCCCAGTCCACCCCACCGAAATACAGCAGTACCGGCAGCAACCCCCACAACGACACCAGGCGGATGATGTTGTCCATGGCCTGGTACTTGGTCAGCCCCAAGGCGATCCAGACCTGATGGGCCAATGTATAGCGCAATGTGAGGAAGGACAGCGAGAGAATTGCGAGCATCGGCCCTGCTTCACGGTACCGCTCGTCGTACATCCAGCCAATCAGCAGCGGGCTGGCGGTCAGAAACCCCCCGCAGGTGAACAGCACCAGCAGGTCCACCAACAGCCGGAAACGGTGATACAGGGCCACCAGACGTTCGCGATCGTCAGCACGCGCTGCCTCGCTGAACGCTGGCAGCGCCACGGCGCCGACCACCTTCATAATGGCCATCTGCACCGCACCGAGGATCAACACGGCGATGGAGTACACCCCCAGCTGCGCCGCCGTCATGCTGGCACCGAACCAGATACGGTCACCATACATGGCCAGCACCCCGACCATCGAAGACAGCAGGATCCAGCGCCCGAACACGATCAGCTCGTTCAGGGCGGCGCGGTCCCAGTGCAGGCGGTTGCCAGGGCCTTCCAGCGCAGTGTGGCCCAGTACCGTCCAGGCCAGGGCAGAGACCAGGCCAGCGCTGACCAGCGCCCAGATGGAATGGGTCAGGTAGCCCACCACAAGCATTACCAGCAGACCCGCGACTTGGGACGCCAGGTCGACCAGCACCACGCGCTTTTGTTGGAAGGTTCGCACTGCCACGTCTATCTTGGTGGACTGAAAACCCCAGATCACGGCAGACAGGCCGGTGATGGCCAGTACCGCCGGCAACACGGGTGCTGCATACGTCGCGTCCGCAGGCCATAGCTCAGCCACCTGCGCCAGCCACGCGCCCAGGGCCAGAAGCAAGGTCAAGGCGAACAGGATGAAGCCGCGAATGATCTGCACGGTCCAAGCCGTGTTGAGGAAAACGGGGTCGTCACCCCGGTGGCTCTGGATGATGTTCTGGCGCAGGCCCACATCGGAGAGCAAGTGAAGCAGTACCGAAACCGTGGTGGCGATGACCATGACCCCGAACATCTCCGGGACCAGGATACGCGCCATGATCAGGTTGCCGCCCAGGCGCATCAGTTGGGAAGCCACTTGCGAGACCAGGTTCCATGAACCCGCCCGCAAGGCCCGCGAGCGCAGGCTCGGGGTGGCTGACACCTCAATCGACGGCATGGGTTCAATCTCTGACTGAATGGCTAAAAGTCACTATAGTTTCAATTAGCCATGATGCTAGCCGTGGCCCACCGAAAGGAAGGTGTAAATAGCTGATGCCTGAACATTTTCGCGCGTTGATCGTCATCCTGTTCCTGGCCAGCGTGGTATTCGTGCTGGCTCGGCGTCCTGCCACCGACCTGATCCCGCTGCGCGATTTCAAGCGCCGGCGCAACCTGTGGTTTTTGCTGACGGTACTGGCGTTCGTCTCCCACAGCTTCTGGCTGTACCTGGCGGCAGGCGGGCTTATCCTGTACCTGGCCGGGCGCCGTGAGCATAACCCCATGGCGCTGTTCTACCTGCTGCTGTTCCTGATCCCACCGGCGGCGGCGCAGGTACCGGGGTTCGGCGTGGTCAACTACCTGGTCGACCTCAACCACATCCGCCTGTTGACGCTGTGCGTGCTGCTACCGGCCGCACTGACCCTGCGTCGGCAGCCGGACACGCTGCGCTTCGGCCGCACCTGGCCAGATCGCCTGCTGGCAGCGAGCCTGGTGTTGATGAGTGTGCTCTACTTGCGCGAAACCACGCCCACCGACACCCTACGCCAGACGCTGTACCTGTATGTCGATGTGTTCCTGCCCTACTACGTGGCCAGCCGTGGGTTGCGCCAGGTCAGCGACTTCAAGGACGCCATGCTGGCCTTCGTGCTGGTCGGTTTCCTGCTGGCGTTGATCGGGGTCGCCGAGTACGTACGCCACTGGTTGCTGTACAGCGCCCTGATCGACGCCATGGGTGTGCCCTGGAGCCTGTCAGGCTACCTGAGCCGCGGCGGGGCCCTGCGGGCCAGCGTTACCACGGGCCAGGCCATCGTGCTGGGTTATGTGATGAGCGTCGCCATTGGTCTGTTCCTGTTCGTGCAAGGTTACCTGCGCCGTCCGTTGCACCGCTGGATGGGCGCGTTGTTGCTGGCTGCCGGTCTGTTCGCGCCGCTCTCACGCGGGCCCTGGATCGGCGCTGCGGTGATCGTGGTGGTGTTCGTGGCACTGGGCAGGGGTGCCGTGCGGCGCCTGGCCCTGCTGGCTACGGCGGGGGTGCTCGCACTGCCGCTGCTGGGCGTGATACCCGGTGGCGATAAAGTGCTGGACCTGCTGCCGTTCATTGGCAACCTTGAAAAAGAGAACATCACCTACCGCGAGCGGCTCATGGACAATGCCTGGATCGTCATTCAGCGCAATCCGTTGTTCGGCTCGTTCGATTTTCGCAACACGCCCGAAATGCAGTCGATGATCCAGGGAGAAGGCATCATCGATATCGTCAATTCCTACATCAATTTGGCCCTGCACGTCGGCTTGGTCGGGCTTGGATTGTTCGTGGCCTTTTTTGCCGTGGTGCTGCGCGGCCTCTACAAGGCCATGCGCAGCTTCGACGACAAGGATGACGAACGTCGCCAGCTTGGCCGGGTGTTGCTGGCGACATTGATCGGCATCCTGGTGATCATCTTCACCGTCAGCAGCATCACCTTCATCCCGGTGGTGTACTGGTCCATCGCCGGACTGGCTGTGGCCTACACCCACATGGTCCGCCGGCAGCACGCGCTCGCTACGCCCGCTTACGACATCCCCTCTGCGCAACCCAGGAGCCTTTCATGACCCTGCCTGCCATGCGTGCCCTGCTGAGCCTGACCGCCCTGTGCGCCCTGGCCTTGCCCATCAACGTTCAGGCCGAGGCGTGGCAGGTCAGCATCGATGAGCAGAACGGCCTGCCGGTGGTGACACAGGGCGGCGGGCCGGTGATGAGCGCCAAGTTCGACTTCTGGGGGCAGGACTGGAGCTGGACGGGTTTCCAGACGGCCCTGAGCGTCGATGGCCCGGCACGCTACACCTTGCAGGGGCAGAACAAGGATCTGGATTTCGAGCTCAAAGCGACAATCACCCAGGTGCAACCGCAAACCCTGGCGTGGGACTTCGACCTTGATGCCCATAGCCGCCAGCGCGATGTGATAGGCGGCGGCATGGTGTTCCAGTTCGACCCGGCGCAGATCGCAGGGCCCATGGGTGCCCCGCAACTGCTGGCCGGTAACCGCGGGTGGTCCTGGGGCGGTGCCGAGCAGGGCCGGCGTGTAGAGATGCGTTTCGACCCACCCTTGGCCAAGGTCTACTTCGAGCGCGGCAACCCCTCGGAGCTGCGCGCCTTCTTCTACAAAGACGACATCGCCCCCGGCAAGCAACAGCTCAAGGCCACGCTGAACGTTACGGGGGACATCGCACTGGCGCCCACGCCAACCGAGCGCTTCGGCCTGGTGGACCCAAAGACCTGGCCACTGGACCAGTTGGACTGGCGCACATCACCGGTAGACCTGTCGTTTCTCAATGCGCAGCAAAAACCCGCCGGCAAACACGGCTTCGTCAAGGCGTCTGGTGAACAGTTGGTGTTCGAGGACAGCACGCCCGTGCGGTTCTGGGGCACCAACCTGTCGGCCTACGCCCTGTTCAAGAGCCCTGACGAGGAGATTGTCCAGCAGGCCAAACGCCTGTCGGCGCTGGGCTTCAACCTTGTACGGCTGCACCATCACGACTCGCCCTGGGTGAGCCCCAATGTATTTGGTGACGGTACGCTGGTACGCAACACCCAACGGGTGGACGCCGAGTCCATGCGCAAGCTTGACCTCTGGATCAAGGCGCTGAAGGACGAGGGCATCTACATCTGGCTGGACCTGCACGTGCAACGCGCCCTGACCACCCAGGACGGTATCGATGACTTTGGCGAACTGGCCAAGGGCGAAGCGCGGGTCGACCTGAAGGGCTACGCCTACGTCAACGCCAGCATCCAGCAGGCGATGAAACGCTTTGCTACTCAGTACCTGGGCCATGTAAACCCCCTGACAGGGCTGGCTTACAAAGATGACCCCGCCATCGCGGCTATCCTGCTCACCAACGAGAACGACATCACCCAGCACTACGGCAACGCCCTGCTCCCGGACAAGGACGTGCCCCGCCACAGTCAGCGTTACATGGCCGCTGCCAAGGCGTTCGCCAGCCAGCACGACCTGCCTGCGGAGCTGACCTGGCGGGCCTGGCAGCCTGGCCCCTCCAAGCTGTTTCTCAATGACCTTGAGCAGCGCTTCAATGCCGACATGATCGCGCACCTGCGCGCCTTGGGGGTCAGAGTGCCGATCGCCACCACCAGCACCTGGGGAGGCAATGGGCTGAGTGCCCTGCCCGCCCTCACGGTGGGTGATGTCATCGATGCCCACAGCTACGGTGCCAGCGGCCAGCTGGAGAAGAACCCGCTGACCAGTGATGGTTTGATCGACTGGCTGGCCGCCGCCCAGGTCGTGGGCAAGCCGTTGACGGTCAGTGAATGGAACGCCGAGCCATTCCCGTTGCCTGACCGGCACTCCCTGCCGCTGTATATCGCCGGCACCGCCAGCCACCAGGGTTGGGACGCCATGCTGCAGTACGCCTACAGTCAACAGGCGTTCAACCCCGGCTGGCGCACGGCAGACAACTGGCATGCCTACAATGATCCGGCATTGCTTGCCACCCTGCCGGCTGCGGCGCTGATGTATCGGCGCGGGGACGTTCAACCCGCCAGTACCCAGTACGTATTCGCGCCCAGCCCCGATACCTTGTTCAATCAGGAGATCACCCCGCGTACTTCGGCGCTGCTGCGCACGGCGGTAGGTCTGGGCCAGCTGCAGATCGCCTTGCCTGCCACGCCCGAGTTGCCCTGGCTCAAACCTGCTGCCATCGCTGACGGAGCTACCGTGTTGCACGACCCTGCCCAGGCGTTGCTGCCGGCAGACGCGACTGAGTCGGTGAGCGATACCGGCGAGCTCAAGCGCAACTGGCAGTCGGGCCTCTACACCATCGACACGCCGCTCACCCAAGCGGTGACGGGCTGGCTGGGCGGGCGCACGATCACGTTGGCTGATGTCCAGGTGCAGGCAAGCACGCCCTACGCCAGTGTCGCCGTGCAAAGCCTCGACGGGGTCGTGCTAGGCCAGTCGCGCAGCATGCTGGTGTCCCTGGGCACGCGAGCGGTGCCCCAGCCTGAGCAAAACACGCGCTTTCATGTCGAGCCGCTCAAGGCCGAGCTGAGCATCAAGGCGCCTGCTGGGTTGAAACTGTTCGCCCGCGATGCCCAGGCGCAGCTCAAACCCCTGCCCGCCAGCTACCGAGATGGGCGTTATCACATCATCCTGGACGGCACCTACATGTCCAATTGGCTGTTCTTGAAATAGGGCAGATGGCCATCTACGCTCAGGTCACCTGTTAGCCGAGCATCCCGCCTGCATGTTCCAGGGACGGTTCACGGTGTCTGTCGACAGCGGCTTCGTGGAGGTGTGGATGAGGTACCTGGTGGTAGGGGGCTCGGGCTACATTGGCTCGCACATGGTCGGCTATCTGTTGGCTGCCGGGCATTCAGTGGTTGTAGCGGACCTGGTATCGCCAGGGCCGGGCATTCAGTGGGCCCGATTGGATATCGCCGATGAAGCTGCGCTCAACGTGCTGTTCGGCATGTGCACGTTCGACGCGGTGTTTCATTTTGCCTCATTCATCCAGGTGGGCGAATCGGTCAGCGCACCGGGCAAGTATTACCAGAACAACGTCGCCGCTACCCTGTCGCTGCTGCAGGCGATGGTCAACGCAGGTATCAAGTGCCTGATTTTCTCCTCCACGGCGGCTGTGTACGGGGATCCGCAGTACGTGCCCATCGACGAGGCCCATCCCAAGTCGCCGATCAACCCGTATGGGCTGAGCAAGTGGATGGTGGAACAGATTCTTGAGGACTTCGATCGGGCCTATGGGCTCAAGTCGGTGTGCCTGCGCTATTTCAATGCCGCAGGCGCCGACCCGGCCGGGTTGCTCGGCGAGCGCCATGAGCCGGAGACACACCTGATCCCGCTCATCCTCCAGGCCGCCTCGGGCCGGCGCGAGGCAGTCACGGTGTTCGGCCGGGACTACCCCACCCCCGACGGCACGTGCATCCGCGATTACGTCCATGTGACTGATCTGGCCTGCGCCCATGCACTGGCCGTGGACTACCTGCTAGGAGGCGGTGAGCGTGCAGTGTTCAACCTGGGCAATGGCCAAGGGTTCTCGGTGCAGGAGGTCATTGATGCGGCCAGGACCGTGACGGGCCGCCCCATCACCGCGCTAGATGCACCGCGCCGCGCAGGCGACCCGCCTCGACTGGTGGCCGATGCCAGCAAGGCCATGCAGGTGCTGGGTTGGCGGCCTGTGCACGCGGAGCTGGAAGTGATCGTGGCCCACGCCTGGCAATGGGAGCGACAGTACCCGTGGCCTGCGATGTCGTGGCGTTGAGCGGCTGACAGGGGCTGCGTGGTGACGCTCCTGAACACGCTCAGTAGTAGGGCTGCGGTTTTTCGTCGGCCTTGTTCAGGACGGTGCCAATCAGGTTCGCCGTGCCCAGATGGTGCAGGCAGTCCTCGATCTCTTTTTTGGTGTTCATGCCGTTGGCCACCACCAACAGCACGCAGTCGAACGTGGGCAGCACGGTGATCGCATCGTCGGAGCTCAGCAGCGGTGGCAAGTCGAAGATGCAGATACGCGAGGCATAGCGATTGCGCAGGTCGCTAACCAAATGGGTGACCTTGGGTGAGCACAATACTTCGGTCGACATGGGGACCGGCACCCGCGTCGGCAGTACGACGAAGCGAGGCAATGTCGGGTTCACCAGGCAATCCTGCAATGGCGCCTGGTCATCGAGAAACTCGTTCAACGAGCAGTCCATGGGTAGCCCCAGGCTTCTGCCGACGCGGGGGCGCCGCAGGTCGAAATCCACCAGCAAGGCCGTGCGGGTGGTGTAGTGGGCAATGCTCATGGCCAGGTTGATAGCCAGTACTGTCTTGCCCGCTTCGGGGGTGGGGGACGTAATGGCCAGGGTACGCCAGCCATTTTCCTCCATGGTCCTGAGCACCTGGGTACGCAGCAGGTCAATGGGCCCGTTCATGCTGGAGTTCTTGTTGTAGGCAACGATGCGATGACGTTCCAAGTGATCGGCCTTGAGCGCCACCACCTTGGTATTGACGTAGTCGAACTGCCCCGGGACTTCGGCAAGCGCGGTGCCCGGTGCCGGGGTCACGGCCTGGGGCGTACCTGGAGTGACCGGGTGAAGGGTATTGCCATAAGCCGGTGTATTCCTGTCCATCACTGCTTTCCTATGCAAACCTGGAAGTGAGCTTGAGCAACAGCACATCCAGCGGCATGTAGAAGAGGTGTACCAGCCCTACCAGGATAGCCACCAGACACAACGCTGCCAGAATCAGGCCGTTGCGCCAGCGCTTGCGCCTGGCCACGTCGGCGCGGGTGTCGATGTAAGGCAGCGCCACCAGTACGCGCCTGCCCAGCAGGTTCTCAAGGGCGCCCACGCCCCGCACCCGTTGGTTGAGCATCTCCAGCAACATGACCAGCGCCCCACCACCTGCCGGCGCCAGCACCAGCCCCAGTGCCGCGATTTTCTTGCGGTTGGGCTTGATAGGCTTTTCGGGCATCAAGGGCGGTTCGAGCAGTACGAAACGCTCGGCCTTGTTTTCCTGCTCAAGGCTCTCGGTGATTTTGGCGCCCATTTCCTTGGCCCGGATCTCCTCGTATTTCTTGCGCGCGTTGTCATGGTCGCGCATCAGCGTCACCAGGCCGCGCTCAACCTGCGGCGCTTCGAGAATCTCGGCTTCGTACCCTTCCATCTTGCGGGTCAACTCGCGCTTCTGCTCGGCCAACGAGGCAATACGCACCTGTGCGGCGCTCATCTTGGCCCTTACGCGTGCCGCATCCAGGCTCACCGTCGAGGCCACGCTACCGGTCTGGCCACTGGCCTCCAGCGCTTGAATCTTGCGTTTGACCGCGGCCACGTCGGGGTGCGCTTCCTTGTAGCGGGTCAACAAGCGGGCGTATTCGGCCTTCAGGCTGGCCAGGTCCTGAGGCTGATCCGCGCCGGCTGGACGCGCGCCCTCCCCGGTTTTGGTACCAAGGCCGGCATTGGCGGCGGACAGCTCAAGCTCCAGGTAGCGCAGTTCCTCCTGGGCCGCCTTGTAGTCGCGGTCTACCTCGCGGAACTCGAGTTCTGCCCGCGAAAGCATGTTCATGCGCAGCGTCTGGTGCTCAGGCAACGCGTTGGCATGGGCCTGCTTGAAGTCGGCCAACTGGTTCTCCAAGCTGGCCAGCTCTGCCCCCAGCTTGTTCGCCTCCTGGGTCAGAAACTCGGTGGTCTCGTTGGCCCGCTCCGTGCGCTGCTTGAGGTTCTCATTGAGAAACAGTGTCACCAGTTCATCGGCGACTTCTTTGGTCAGCTCTGGTTGACGATGTTCGAAGGACACGTTGAAGGCCACCGTCGCCTCGCCGCGTCCACGCACGAACGTGGTCAACGTCTGGACCGCGATGGCGTTGCGCATCTGGTCGATCTTGTCGCTTTCGCTCAAGCGCTTGTCAGCAAACAGTCCGTACTTGTCGATGATGCGCAGTAGGTTTTCCCGCGTCATCACCCGCTGGCGAATAACCTCGATGCGCTCGTCGGCAAAGCTGGTGGTGTTGGTTGACACCAGTTCGGGTGAGATCTGCTGGGACTCCACCAGGATCGTGCCGGTGGACTGGTAGATCGGTGGCACCATCAACGCCACGGCGACGGTGGCGGCCAGGATGACGGCTGCGCTGACCCCCAACACCACGGCCCGGTCCTTGATAATGGCGATGTAATCTCTGAGGGAGAGCTCGTAATCGGACTTCATGGGGCCACCTGCAAGCGGTTCAGATGTCGGGATAGCGGTATGTCAGGGTCAAGCCAACGATCGTGGCGGTCGCATCGCCGTCAAGGTCCTGCTTGCGCTCCTTGTAGGTCAGCGCCAGGCGCACGTCCCAATAGGGGGACAATTGGCGGCTGGCCCAGAGGCTGTAGATCTGCAAGGTATTGGGTATCTGGCCCTTACTGTCCTGCCAGGCGGCGTCGGCGCCTACCCGGGTCAACGGGTCGAGGGCATAGCTCCAGACCCCACGCACCTGATCGAGCTGGGCGAAGCCGCCTTGGGCACTGGCCACGGTGCTGCGCTCGACCGTCAGGCTGGCATCGCTGCGTGCCCCGGTGTACAGCAGCGCCACGCCGCCCTCCCCGCGCCGGCCCCCTTGGCTGCCCGACACCTTGTTGACGCCCAGGTGTGCATCGGCGCTCAGTGACTCGGAGAACTGGTACTTGATGCCCACCGCCGGGCTGGAGCTGTTGGAGGCCGTGGCGGTCAGGTCGTCATCGGGTTCATAACGCCGAGCACCGAAGCGGGTATAAACGTCGGCGCGCTCGCTCCAGGCATAAGTCCAGGTCAGGGTATTGGCCAGCTCGTCGTAGCCAGTGAGGCTGTTGATATCGTAACGGGCGCGGTTATAGGTCGTTTCGTTGCTCAGGGTACTGCGTTCGGTGATCGCCTGGCGCCAGTTACCCGTCAAGGTGTACAGCTTCTGCGTGCCATCGGTGGTGACTACGCCCGTATCGAGTACGGTCCCCGACAGCGTCGAGGTTTCGTTGTAGCGTGCTAGGAGCCCGAACTGCCCTCGTTCGGTGGTGCGTTGCCAGCCCAGGCTGATGTCCGGGTCTTCGCGGTCATCGACGACGTTGGTGTCGGATGAGCGCAGAATGTCCAGGCCCAGACCCAACCGGAGTTCATCTGGGCCGAAACTGCCGATCAGGGTGTAGTCAGGTGCGATCAGGGTACGTGTCACCCCTTTCTCGCCCGACGATAGCAACAGCGGGTTGCTGTCGTGTTCGACCGAAGTCGGTACCACCATCGTCGACTGCCAGGTAGCGGCCTGGGTTGAGTGCGCAAGCGGCAAGACCACAATTGCCGCGGCAATGCGTGTTGTTCTTGGAAGAGGCATCAAGTCTACTTATTAAAAGGCATGATCAAGGAACGACCAGTGTGTCACCGGCCTGAAGTTGGAAATTTGTAGACATGTCGCGGCCCGTCACCAGGTCCTTGTATCGCACGGGCAAGATTCGTTGGGACGTGCCGGTGCCACGCACGACCATTATTTCGCTTTCATCGGCAAACTTGTCCAACCCACCCGACATGCTCAACGCCTGCAGCACGGCCGTGGGGCCTGACATTTGCACAGGGCCGGGCTTTATGACCTTGCCTTGGACATACACCAAGTTGCCCGCGTTACTCTTGACCACCACGCTGACGTTCGGGTCGGGCAGGAACTTTTCAAGTTTGCTGGCCACTTGTTTTTCAACCGAGGCCACATCCAGCCCTGCAACATCTATGCGGCCCGCCAGTGGGAACGTGATGCTGCCATCGGGGAGCACGGTTGCCTCCTGCTTGAGGCTGTCCTCCTGCCAGACCGAGACCATCACCACATCGCCGGGATTGAGGCGATAGGCCGATTCCGAGGGCGCGGCAGCGCACTGACCCGACCACATTGCAACAAGGCCAACGACGGCGAACAATGAACGCACCATGAGGGTCCCTCCGGCCAAATGGCCCGACTAGAGCACTGAAGAGAACAACACACCAACTCTCGCTCCACTTCGCAGTTACCACCGCAAGCGCCACGCTCTGCCGGCCGCTAGGCGGCACGTCGAACCCTGTTGACCAGACTTCGAGAGGGTAATGGCAATATAGCAACGCTTGACGAATTCACAAGCCAACTCAAGCGGTCTTACCTGAGTGACTATAACAGCGGTCTTTCAAATCTTTCTTCGATTGGCCACGGCGACAAAACCCACGACTGCAAATGCGAAGAACCAACCCGCGGTTGCAACAGGAATGATACTGCTCTGGTTGATATACGAATCAGCCGCGCGGGCGGCACCGCTTAGCAGCACCAACAAAAAGAACGATTTCACAATCAGAGTCGTGCGCATACGCCGTCCTTTTAACCAGGATAATCAATGAGTAAGTGGCGCGATGATGCGGGGTGTGTTGCGGTATTGACTTGAGCTTATGGGCACTCTGACATTACGTCAATGAACCGACACCATAATAAATCTCAATGGGCTTAGTCCAAACAAGTCAAAAAAACGTCGCTTGAGTTGTGCAGGTGGTGGGAATGTGGCTTGGTGAATTCAAGGGGGTGGGAGCCTGTTGCTATTCGCGCGCCAAGGGGCGGCTTAGAGAAAGCACCTTGACCACAGCCCTGCACCTCACCCTAAAGCAAGACGCAGTGCTGTGGTCATCAGCAGCCGCTACGGCATGACCGGTGGCGTGTATTGCAGCGTGGTGCCCAAGGCCCACAGCAGGAACAGCACCAGGGGGACGTGCACGAGCAGCTGCACGAAGGAAAACCCGATCAGGTCGCGCGCCTTCAGGCCAAGCACCCCTAACAACGGCAACATGTAGAACGGGTTGATCAGGTTGGGCAACGCTTCGGCTGCGTTGTAGATCTGCACGGCCCAGCCGAGGTGGTACTGCAGGTCGTTGGCCACCAGCATCACGTAGGGCGCCTCGATGATCCACTTGCCGCCGCCTGACGGGATGAAGAAGCCCAGTACTGCCGAATAAACACCCATCAACAGGGCATAGGTATCGTGGGTGGCAATTTGGGTGAAGAACAGCGAGATGTGATGGGCAAGCGTCTGTTCGTCGACCCCTTTGACCTGGGTGAGGATCGCGGCAATGGAGCCGTACAACGGGAACTGGATCAGCACGCCGGTGGTGGTGGGCACGGCACGGGCCACCGCGTCGAGGAAGCTGCGCGGCCGCCAGTGCAGCAGTGCGCCGAGCATGATGAACAGCAGGTTGTAGGTGTTCAGGCCGGAGATGGCCGTAATGGCGGGTTTACTCGCGAACTCCTGATACAGCCAGCCTGCGGCGAGTGCAACGAGCAACAAAATCAGCACTGGGCTGTGCTCCAGCCACTCGCCGGGGCGTGTACGCGCCGGTGCCGGCGGGGCGCTGAAGCTTGGGTCCACGCCACAGGCCTCGGCGCTGCGCGCACTGTTGGGACCCGGCGCCGTGGCATAGGCGATGACCAGCGATACCACGACCAATGCCGCCAACATCACGCCTGACTGCCACAGGAAGATGGTTTCGGTGAATGGAATGACGCCGGTGATCGACAGGATCGAGGGCGGAAGGCTGGCCGGATTGGCCTGCAACTGAGCCGCCGAAGAGGACAGCCCCAGCGCCCAAACGGCACCCAATCCCAGGTAGGCCGCCGCACCGGCAGCCCTGTAGTCCATCTTGAGGTCGGTACGACGCGCCAACGCGCGCACCAGCAGACCACCGAAGACCAGGGACAAGCCCCAGTTGAGCAGTGACGCCAGCATCGAGATCAGGGCTACCCACGCAACGGCCGAGCGACCGTTGCGCGGAATGCGGGCCAAACGATCGATCAACCGCGCGGCAGGCGGCGAACTGGCGACCACATAGCCGCCGATGACCACGAATGCCATTTGCATGGTGAACGGAATCAGGCTCCAGAATCCATCCCCGAAGGCCTTGGCGGTGTCCAGGGGCTTGGCGCCCATGGCCAACGCGCCCAGGCACACCAGCAGCACTGCCAAGGCGGCGAATACCCAGGAGTCGGGGAACCAGCGCTCGGCCCAGTTGGAACAGCGCAGGGCAAAGCGTGCAGAGCGGCTGTCTTGTAGTTCAGCGGCCACGGAAGCGTCCTTTTATTGGTTTTATAGGTAGATGAAAGGCCGCGCATAAACGCGCGAACCCTGCGCCAACCAACCCGCCCGCCAGGTACCGTGGTGAAGGCGGCAACCTGGACGAGCGGGTTCGTCGCAGCAGGGTGAGATTGCATGTGGGGTTAGAAGGTCATTTCCTTCACATCATCGGCCACGATGAGCTTGCCGGCCGTCTTGGCGACGATTTCTTCGACGCTCACACCGGGCGCGGTTTCGCGCAGGATGAATGCACCGTCCTCAATCTCAAGGTAAGCCAGGTCGGTGAGCACCTTGCGGATGCAACCCGCGCCGGTCAACGGCAGGCTGCACTGGGGCAGCAGCTTGGACTCTCCGTCCTTGGAGGCGTGGGTCATGGTGACGATGATGTTTTCCGCACCGGCCACAAGGTCCATGGCGCCCCCCATGCCCTTGACCAGCTTGCCCGGGATCATCCAGGAAGCGATGTTGCCCTGCACGTCCACTTCGAAGGCACCGAGCACGGTCAGGTCGACGTGACCGCCGCGGATCATGGCGAACGACTGCGCCGAGTCGAAGATCGAGGCGCCAATGCGGGCGGTGACAGTCTGTTTGCCCGCGTTGATCATGTCAGCATCAAGGGTCGCTTCGGTGGGGAATTCCCCCATGCCCAACAGGCCGTTTTCGGACTGGAGCATCACGTCCATGTCGGCCGGCACATAATTGGCGACCAAGGTGGGAATACCGATACCCAAGTTGACGTAGTAGCCGTCCTTGAGTTCACGTGCAACGCGTTGGGCCATCTGTTCGCGGGTCAGTGCCATGGTCAGGATCTCTTTGTTGTTCTGTAGGGGCGCTCAGGCCTTGACGGTGCGTTTTTCGATGCGCTTCTCGAAGGTGCCGACGATGACGCGGTCCACGAAGATGCCTGGGGTATGGATTTCACTGGGCAGCAGCACGCCAGGCTCGACGATTTCCTCGACTTCGACCACGGTGATCTTGCCGGCTGTGGCGGCCAGAGGGTTGAAATTCTGGGCAGTGTTGCGATAGATCACGTTGCCGTAATGGTCAGCCTTCCAGCCTTTGACGATGGCAAAGTCCCCGGTGATGGCTTCTTCTAGGATGTACTTGCGACCATTGAATTCCCGCACTTCCTTACCCTCGGCGACCGGGGTGCCATAACCGGTGGCAGTGAAGAATGCAGGAATGCCCGCTCCGCCAGCGCGCATTTTTTCGGCCAGGGTGCCCTGGGGCGTGAGCTCGACCTCAAGCTCCCCGCTAAGCAGCTGGCGCTCGAATTCGGCGTTTTCCCCCACGTAGGAAGCGACCATCTTGCGAATCTGGTGGTCTTCGAGCAGCACGCCAAGCCCGAAGCCATCGACGCCGCAGTTGTTGGAGACCACGGTCAGGCCCTTGACGCCGCGACGCTTGATCTCGGCGATCAGGTTTTCAGGTATGCCGCACAGGCCGAACCCCCCGGCCAATACCGTCATGCCGTCGGTCAGCCCTTCCAGGGCCTGTTCGTACGTAGCTACGCGTTTGTCCAATCCGGCCATGCTGGTTCGCCTTTTGTAGTTGTTGAGCCGACGGGGCGTCGGTAAGCGTGTGGGGGTATCTTCTCCCCTGTTCACTGATTTGTTAATTTTGTTTTTATGATCGATTGATAAGCACTTCAAATCAAAGCATAGGCGATTCCCATGAATGTGAAGCAACTGCGCGCCTTCGTCGCCGTGGCCAAGTTCCAGAGCTTTGCCCAGGCCGGCGAGCACCTGCACATCTCACAGCCCGCACTGAGTCTGACCATCAAGGCGCTGGAGGAGAACCTGGGCGGTGCCCTGCTCAGCCGCACCACACGTAGCGTCAGCCTGACGGCAGAAGGCGAGGTACTGCTGCCGCTGGCCCGTCGCCTGCTGGCTGACTGGGACGACACCGAGGAAATGCTGCGCCAGCGCTTCACCCTGCAACTGGGCCGGGTGGCCATTGCGGCAATGCCCTCCTTTGCCGGCAACCTGTTACCAGGGGCCCTCAAGCTTTTTCGTCAGTGCTACCCCAAGGTCAACGTGACCGTGCACGACGTCATCAATGAACAGGTACAGGAACTGGTCAGGCATCGGCGCGTCGAACTGGGCATCGGCTTTGAGCCAGACAATGTCGAGGGCTTGCACTTTCACCCGCTGTACCTCGACCGGTTCGTTGCAGTCGTGCCGGCTGACTCGCCCTTGGCCCGGCTTGCGCAAATCAGTTGGGCGCAGCTTCTTGCCGAGGATTTCGTGGCGCTGCAGCGTCCTTCTGCCGTGCGCCTGTTGCTTGAGCAGAACGTGGCGGTGCAGCACGGCAAACTGGCTGTGGCTTTCGAAAGCCATCAGCTTGCAACCGTTGGCCGCATGGTCGCGAGCGGTCTAGGCGTCAGCGCGGTACCGGCGCTGTGCATTACCCAGATGCAGGAGCTGGGGGCCCGCTGTATCCCCCTGGTCGAGCCTGCCGTCGAACGGCGCATTGGCGTGATAGCCCTGCGCGAGCACACATTGTCCACGGCAGCCCAGGCGCTGCTGGATGTTCTACTGAACAATACCCACCCACCGGAGGTAACATGCGTGACGTGAAATTGGCAGGCGCCAACGTGCCGAGCATCGGCCAAGGTACGTGGTACATGGGCGAAGACCCGAGCCGTCGGGCGGCCGAAGTCGCCGCCTTGCAACAAGGCATCGACCTGGGCATGCGCCTGATCGACACCGCCGAGATGTATGCCGAGGGTGGCGCGGAACAAGTGGTGGGCCAGGCCATCGCCGGGCGTCGGGACGAGGTATTTCTGGTGAGCAAGGTGTACCCGCACAACGCCAGCCAGCACGGCACGCAGGCCGCCTGCGAGCGCAGCCTCAAGCGCCTGGGTACCGACTGCATCGATCTGTACCTGCTGCACTGGCGCGGCCAGTACCCGTTGCACGAAACCGTGGACGCTTTCGAGCGGCTGCGCGAGGCTGGCAAGATCAAGCGTTGGGGCGTGTCCAACTTCGACGTGGATGACCTTCGCGAATTGGACAACGCCGATTGTGCCGCCAACCAAGTGCTCTACAACCCTGCGCAGCGAGGGATCGAATTCGACTTGTTGCCCTGGTCGGTGCAGCATGGATTGCCCATCATGGCCTATTGCCCCCTGGCCCAGGCAGGGCGTTTGCTGCAACACCCCGTGCTCAAGCAAATCGCCAACGACCATGGTGCTACCCCGGCCCAGGTCTGCCTGGCCTGGGTCACGCGCCACAACGGCGTCATCGCCATTCCAAAAGCCGTGACGCCCGAGCATGTCAGGCTCAATGCCCAGGCAACGCGTTTGAACTTGACCGCCGATGACCTGAACACCATCGACCAGGCATTCGAGGCCCCTACCCGCAAGCAGCGCCTGGCGATGGTGTAAGCGAGGCTGTGCTGCAGAGGGTCAGTGGAAATCCCGGCTGCGTACGTCCAGCCCCTGCAGCAGCACGCTGACATCCTCCAGACGTCGGGCCACCAAGTGGCGCACGCCATTTTCCTGTTCCAGGCGGCCACTGACCTTCATCAGCCGGGCGCCGACCAGCGTACGCCGCTGCCGTTCGGCCAGGTCTCGCCACACCACCACGTTGACCATGCCGAACTCATCCTCAAGCGTGACGAAGGTCACACCACTGGCGGTCTGTGGCCGCTGCCTGCCCACCACCAGCCCGGCCATGGCGATGGCGTCGCCGTGTTCGACACCTTGCAGCTCGCCGGAACTGCGACACCCCAGTGCCCGCAGACGGGACCGCAGCAAGGTCAATGGGTGCGGCCCCAAGGTCGTGCCCATGGCGTGATAGTCGGCTACCAAATCCTCGCCGACGGTAGGCGCCGGCAGCTCGACCGGCTGCTCGGGGGCCGCCTGCACGTCGGCGAACAAAGGCAGTTGCGCCTGTACCGCCGCCACTTCCCAGCGTGCCTGGTGCCGGTGCCTGGCCAGCGCGACCAGGGCGCCTGCATCCGCCAGACGAGCCCGGGCGCGCTCATCCAGGGCCGAGCGCAGGCACAGGTCCTCGACGTCTCGCCAAGGCTGCATGGCCCTTGCCTGTTCGAGCCGGCGCACATCGGCTTCGGCCAGGCCGCGGACCAAGCGCAAGCCCATGCGGATTGCCAGTTCACCCCCAGGCCCTGGCTCGAGCGTGCAGTCCCACTGGCTGTGACACACGTCCACCGGCCTTACCTCAATGCCCTGGCGGCGAGCCTCCTGGAGCAGTTGGTCGGGGCTGTAGAACCCCATCGGCCAGCTGTTGACCAGCGCGCAGGTGAAGATGGCCGGCTCGTGGCACTTCAACCAACTGCTGGCATAACACAGCAGTGCAAAACTGGCGGCGTGGGATTCGGGGAATCCGTAGCTGCCAAAGCCTTTGATCTGTTCGAAGATGCGTTCGGCGAACGCCAGTTCGTAGCCATTGCGCTGCATGCCGTCGAGCAACCGCTCGCGGTGCGGCTCCAGCCCGCCGTGGCGTTTCCACGCGGCCATGCTGCGGCGTAGTTGGTCGGCCTCACCGGGGCTGTAGTCCGCCGCGACCATGGCCAACTCCATCACCTGCTCCTGAAACAGCGGCACGCCAAGGGTGCGCTCGAACACCGCCTTGAGCTTGGGCGATGGGTACGTCACCGGTTCCTGCTTCAGGCGCCTGCGCAAGTAGGGATGGACCATGTCGCCCTGGATGGGACCGGGACGCACGATGGCGACCTCGATGACCAGGTCGTAGAAGGTTCTGGGCTGCAGGCGCGGCAACATGGCCATTTGCGCCCTGGATTCGATCTGGAACACGCCCATGGTCTCGGCGCGGCTGATCATGGCGTACGTGGCCGGGTCTTCGGCAGGGACGGTGGCCAGGGTCAAGTGTCGCCCACGGTGCTGCTGTACCAGCGCAAAGCAGCGACGCAGTGCACTGAGCATGCCCAGTGCCAGCACATCGACCTTGAGCAGGCCGACCATGTCCAGGTCATCCTTGTCCCACTGGATCACGGTACGCTCGGCCATGGCCGCGTTTTCCACGGGCACCAGCTGATCGAGGGGTTGTTGCGAAATAACGAAGCCACCTGGGTGTTGCGACAAGTGCCGGGGAAAACCGATCAGATCACCGGCCAGCACCAGGATGCGCCGCAGAACCGGGCTGCCTGCATCGAACCCCGCCTCGTTCAGACGCTGCTCATCGGGGATGCGGTCGCTCCAGCGGCCGCAGCACTTGGCCAGGGCGTCCACCTGGTCGGCTGGCAGCCCCAATGCGCGAGCCACATCGCGTACCGCCCCACTGGCGTGGTAGGTATTGACCACCGCTGTCAACGCCGCGCGGTGTCGACCATAGCGCCTGAATACATACTGGATGACTTCCTCGCGCCGATCGTGCTCGAAGTCCACATCGATATCCGGCGGCTCGTTGCGCTCGCGTGACAAAAAGCGCTCGAACAGCAAGCGATGCTTCATGGGGTCCAGCTCGGTGATCCCCAGCACGAAGCACACCACCGAGTTGGCTGCAGAGCCGCGCCCCTGGCACAGGATGTGCTGCTCACGGGCAAAGGCCACGATGTCGTGGACGGTGAGGAAATAACTCTCGTAGCCCAGCTCGCTGATCAAGGCCAGCTCTCGATCGAGGGCTTGGCGGACTTGGGTGCTCGGGCCCTGGGGCCAGCGCAGCGGCAACCCTTGTTCGCACAGCTGACGCAACCAACTGGCAGGGGTATGCCCAGCGGGCACCAGTTCTTCGGGATAGCGGTAGCGCAGCTCGGCGAGGTCGAAACGGCAATGCTCGGCTATCACCAAGGTCTGGGCCAGCAAGTCGGCAGGATACAACTCGGCCAATTGGGCAGGGGTACGCAAATGACGTTCGCCGTTGGCGTACAGAAAGCGCCCTGCCTCAGCCACTTGACACCGTCGGCCAATGGCCGTCATGCAGTCTTGCAGGGCGCGCCGACCGCGCACATGCATGTGAACGTCCCCGCACGCCACCGCCTGCACACCCAAGGCCGTCGCCAATGCGCGCAGACGCGCCAGGCGCTGGTCGTCATCGACACCGCGGTGAAGATGCACGGTCAGCCATAGGCGGTGCTCGAAGACTTCCCTCAACCACTCGCCCACCGCCTGATCGGCAATATCGTCAGGCACCCATAATGCCAACAGGCCCGAGCTGTGCGCAGGCAGGTCCTCGCGAAATAGCTGGTAGTTCCCCTTGGACGCCCGACGCCGCGCACGGGTGATCAAGGCGCAAAGGTTCTGGTAGCCCTGCAGGTCTTGCACCAGCAGCACCAGCTTGGGCCCGTCCTGCAGTTGCACTTCGCTGCCGACGATCAGCCGTACACCCTGCTCTTTCGCCGCTTGCCATGCGCGCACGATGCCAGCCAACGTGCATTCGTCGGTAATGGCCAGGGCTTGGTAGCCTTGCTCGCGAGCCCGGCGGAACAACTCATCGGCGCTTGAAGCCCCGCGCTGGAAACTGAAGTTGCTCAGGCAATGCAACTCGGCGTAGCCAACGCCGCTCATCAGAACCAGCCCTGCAGCCACAGCGGGCCGCCTTGGCCGAGGTCGCGGTAGGCCCACCCACGCAGGCCCTCACGGGTTTCGATGCGATAGTAATCACGGCGCACGTCCCCGCCGTCCCACCAACCGGACTCGATGCGCTCGGCCTGCCCCTGAACCTGGTACGCCTGCTCTTCGAGCACCGTGGGGGTTGCCAGCAGCCAGCCAGGACGGCTTCCGGGTGCAACGCACAGGCTGGACCACTGGCCGATTTCATTGGCCTGCCATGCTTGTTCAGGACGATGGTCCGCCAAGGCACTGAGCCCCGTCACGGCCTGGTCACCCAGGCGTGCACGCAAGCGTTCGCGCAGTTGTTCCCACGGTTGGGCCTGCTGGGCACGCGGGTCGAACAACGCTTTGTGTTGAGGTACGAACGGTGGCAAATCCTCGGCCACCAGGCGCAGGTTACGCACCGGCGCCTTCAGGCGCACCGATTCCAGCCTGCCACGGGCCAGTTCCAGCAACATGGCCGGGTCGCGTTCTGCAGCCAACAATCCAACGTCGAGCTGGGTGTCAGAGCCCTGCGCGTGCTCCATGTACACCTTGAAACGCTGGACACCACAGTCGCGCCCCGCCAGGAACGCGGCCAGGTCGGTCAGCAGGCGACGTAATGGGAACAACAGCGCCTGATGCGACTCCACATCGAAGTTCAGCTCCAACCGCGCGTCGAAACGATCGGGCGGTTCGAAGAACGCAAGGCCCAGGTTGCGCATGCCCAGCAACTGATCCAGGTGCAACTGCACCTGGGGAGCAAAGCGCCTGGCCAGTGCATCACGCGGCAGCGCCAGCACATGATTGAGCTGGCGCAATCCCATGCGGCTAAAGGCCTGGGCATCCTCCGGTCGCAGACCGATCCGGTCGATGGGCATTTCGGCCAACGCTGCACGGGTCGAAGCGGCATCTTCCAACGCCAACCCGTCGTGAGCATTGGCCAGCATGCGCGCAGCCACCGGGTTGCTGGCCAGGACGATGCGCTGACGCAGGCCCAGCGCAGACAGTTCCTGGCGCAGGCGCGCCTGCAATACTGGCCACGGCCCGAACAACTGCAGGCTGGACCCTACCTCCAGCAACAAAGTTCGCGGGTAGTGCAAGCTGACCTGGGCACTGAAACGGTAGGCCCAGGCGGCCAGCAACTGCTGCAACGCATCGATGCGCCTGGGGTCGACTTCAAGG
Organism: Pseudomonas sp. FYR_7; assembly: GCF_043106155.1. Taxonomy (NCBI): domain Bacteria; kingdom Pseudomonadati; phylum Pseudomonadota; class Gammaproteobacteria; order Pseudomonadales; family Pseudomonadaceae; genus Pseudomonas; species Pseudomonas sp. FYR_7. The sequence continues at coordinate 9,213 of NZ_JBICMI010000053.1, read as the reverse complement.
CAGGTGAAGCCGTCAGCCAGGGCACGGGCTGCCGTCAGGGTTTGACCGGCGCGAAGCCCCAGGGCGGCGGCCGCTGGGTTGACCGACTGCAGGACCCGGCGCTGACTGGGACCACCCAGCAGCACCAGGGGTGCGTCACGGTCGTCGCGCTCGCGCAGCAGGCTGTCCAGCGCCAACTGCGGAAATAGAATGCAGGCCCACAACATGATCCATCATCCCTGCCTTGAACACGCGATCGGTTGGGCTGGCGGCATGCCGCCACGGCATTTGAGCACCCGCCACTGGGGTGGGCGTACGTCGATGGCCAGGCGCAATGCCGCAGGCGACGGATTGTGCAGGGCCGCTTGCCCGCGGCAGGCGAACGCCAGGGCCTGCCCGGTTTCCGCCGCGACCTGCAAGCGGCGCAAGGCGCGGTCGTCGGCGCGTTCCGGCCAGCACACCACAGCGGCACAACTGCCCGAACGCAGGCACTGCTCGGCGGCCCACAGGGTGTCGGTGGTGCCCGCGTCGACCTGGAACAGCCAGCGCAAGTCGATGCCCGCCGCCTGCCAGGCTGGTGCAAAAGGGATGAAGGGAGGTGATACCAACACCACGCGTCCGCCCTCGCCGCTCAGGCGCGCCAGCGTGGGCCAGAGCAGTTGCAGTTCGCCGCTGCCAGGGCGGGCGAGCAACAATTCGCTGAGGGCCGCTGCCGGCCAGCCGCCTTCGGGCAGGCGTTCGTCCAGGCTGGCATGCCCGGTCGGTTGCAGGCCCAGTGGACGGGCCTGGGCTTGACGGCCGCGCCACACCCGACGCTGGTCGAGCAGCCTGTCCAGATCGACGACCGCGCCCATCAGTCGCGCCGCACCAGGCCACAGAAGATGCCTTCGATGAAGAGATCCTGGCCCGGCCCTACGTCAATCGGCGCGTAAGCCGGGTTGCGCGGCAGCAGCCGATAGCCCTCGCCCAGGCGCTGGAGGCGCTTGATGGTCACCTCGCCGTCCAGCCGAGCGACCACGATCTGCCCTTCCCGCACATCGACCTGCTGGCGGATGCCGACCAGGTCACCGTCGAGGATGCCGTCACCTATCATCGAGTCCCCACGCACCTTGAGCAGGTAATCGGGGGTGCGGCGAAACAGGCTGGGGTCGAGCAGCAATTGCTCGTGAATGTCCAGGTCCGGCCCGATTGGCGCACCGGCCGCGACCTGCCCGAGGACCGGCAGTTCCAGCATTTCAGGCCGGCGTAACGGCCTTGCCAGGCGAATACTGCGGGCCTGATTGGGGGTGACGTCGATGTAGCCTGCCTGGCACAGCGCGGTGATGTGCTTGCGGGCCACGCTGCGTGAGGCAAAACCAAAGCGCGTGGCGATATCGGCCAGGCTAGGCGGTTGGCCTTGTTCGGTGATGCGCTCGCGAATGAAATCGAAAATGGCGCGGCGCTTGGGGGTTAGAGTGTCCATGGAGCACATTTGTACTCTTTCCGGAGCACGCTGACCAGCCCCCTTCGTCGTCGCCATTGGTTATCATCGTCTGGCCACCCCGTACCTGACTGGGAAATCCTGATGCTCAATGCTTTGCTGTTCGACCTTGATGGCACCCTCACAGACACCGATACCCTCCATTTACAGGCTTTTCGCCAGCTACTGCATGAGTACGATGGCCGCGAATTGAGCCAGGACCAGTTCGATGCCCAAATCAGTGGCCGGGCCAATGGCGAACTGTTCGCCGAGTTGTTCGAAGGCGCCAGTGCCTCGCAGTGCCAGGCACTGGCTGAGCGCAAGGAAGCGCTTTTCCGTGAAATGTCGCCAAAGCTCGAGCCGCTGCCTGGGCTGATTCGTCTGCTCGATCACGCCAGCACCCACGGCGTAGGCATGTGCGTGGTAACCAACGCCCCACGGCTCAATGCCGAACACATGCTCGCAGGCCTGAAGTTGAGCGACAGGTTCGACCACGTGGTAATTGCCGATGAACTGGCCAAGCCCAAACCCGACCCGCTTCCCTACCTGACCGGCCTGCAGCGGCTGCAGGCCCATGCCGACCAGGCGTTGGCGTTCGAAGACTCGCTGCCGGGTGTTCGGGCAGCCAGCGCTGCCGGGATCTTCACAGTCGGCCTTGCCACCACCCAGACGCCACAACGTTTGATCGAGGCAGGTGCGCGCCTGGTCATCGATAACTTCGAAGATGCGCGCCTATGGGCGTTATTGGGCACGGACAGGGCGCCGGCGGGAAGCAATGAAACAGCAGGCTGAACTTCACCTGCGCAGCCCGCTTTTGTTTCGCTGCGTAGCCCTGGGGCTGGGATTGGGCATGGTCGCAGTGTGCAGCCTGGCGATGTATGCCATCTGGATGGATGTGCTGCCGGTCTTTGGCCGCCTGTACCGCAACGCCCCGGTAGTCGAGACTTCGTTCAAGGCGTTCTTCATGATCGGTGTGATTCCGTTGACGCCCATCGTGGTCCTCGCCGCCATTATCGGCCTTTTTACCGGCCGCAAGTTCGACCCGCCGCGGGCGTCCCGGCTTGACCGTTTCCAGCTCCGCTCCTTCCAGGTCACGCTCATGGCGATATGCATCGCGGCCCCGGTGATGATTGCAGTGAGCACGGCAACGCTGATGATCAAGGACTATCGGCCGTGCGCCCAATTGCGTCTCTCCGGATCGAGCGGCCACATGTTCTGGGTCAACGATGACCGGGTGTGTTTCACCCCGGATGCTTACATCAATGATCATTGGCCCTGCAAAACAGTGGGCGACCGACAGGTGTGCGTCCAGGTCGATGGCCACGCTCCGCTCAGCTCGCAGGCTGCCCGGTAGAACTCCCTGGCCGCTTGAAGCGTCCTACAGCGTGCGATCCCCATTCGACCGCAGGCCACACACGTGATCGATTGCCTGCTATGTCTTCCCGACCCAACTGCCAAGCAAGGACAGCCACATGCCAAGCGACACACCCGCCTTCAGCGGTTTCATTCGTGTACGGGGTGCGCGCGAGCACAACCTGAAGAACGTCGATGTCGATGTACCGCGCGACGCATTGGTGGTGTTTACCGGCGTGTCGGGTTCCGGCAAGTCGTCCTTGGCTTTCTCAACACTGTATGCCGAGGCCCAGCGCCGCTATTTCGAATCGGTGGCGCCTTACGCTCGGCGCCTGATCGATCAAGTGGGTGTGCCCGACGTGGACGCCATCGAAGGCTTGCCGCCAGCGGTGGCGCTGCAGCAACAGCGTGGCAGCCCGAGTGCGCGGTCTTCGGTGGGCAGTGTCACCATGCTATCGAGCTCCATCCGCATGCTGTACTCGCGCGCAGGCCAGTACCCTGCCAACCAGCCGATGCTGTATGCCGAGGATTTCTCGGCCAACACGCCTCAAGGCGCCTGCCCCGCGTGCCATGGGCTCGGCCGGGTCTATGAGGTCACCGAGGCGACCATGGTCCCCGACCCCTCGCTGAGCATCCGGGAACGGGCAGTGGCTGCCTGGCCCATGGCCTGGCAAGGGCAGAACCTGCGGGACATTCTGGTCACCCTGGGCTATGACGTGGATGTACCCTGGCGCGATCTGCCCCAGAAGCAGCGTGACTGGATTCTCTACACCGAAGAAACTCCCACCGTGCCGGTCTACGCGGGCCTTACGCCCGCCCAGGCACGCGCTGCCCTCAAGCGCAAGGCAGAGCCCAGCTACCAAGGCACGTTTACCGGCGCCCGGCGCTATGTGCTGAATACGTTCATGCACTCGCAAAGCGCGCAGATGCGCAAGCGCGTGTCCCGCTACATGCGCCCAAGTCCTTGCCCCACGTGTCAGGGCAAACGGCTCAAGCCCGAGGCATTGAGTGTGACCTTTGCAGGTTTGGACATCGCAGCGCTGTCGCAACTGCCCCTGCAGGCCCTGGCCGAGGTACTGCGCAAGGTGGCGGCAGCCGAGTACCTGACCCAGGACGATGACCTGACCGTTGAAAAACGCCTGGCCGCGCAACGCATCGCCAGTGAGCTGCTGGTGCGCATCGACACGCTGCTCGAGCTCGGCCTGGGTTACCTGGCGCTCGAGCGCAGCACCCCTACCCTGTCATCGGGCGAGCTGCAACGCCTGCGCCTGGCCACGCAGCTCAATTCGCAGCTCTTTGGCGTGGTCTATGTGCTGGACGAGCCCTCCGCCGGCCTGCACCCCGCCGACAGTGAAGCCTTGTTCGAAGCCCTGCAGCGCCTCAAGCAGGCGGGCAATTCGGTGTACGTGGTCGAACACGACCTGGACACCATGCGCCGTGCGGACTGGCTGGTGGACGTGGGACCGGCCGCCGGGGAGCACGGAGGTGAGGTTCTCTACAGCGGACCGCCGGCTGACCTGGCCCAGGTCGAGCAATCGTGTACGGCCCGCTATCTGTTCCAGGTACAGGACAAGACACCGCGCCCATTACGCGAGCCCCAGGCATGGCTACACCTGGAAGGCATAACCCGTAACAACCTCGACAACCTCAGCGCAGCGTTCCCGCTGGGCTGCTTCACGGCGGTGACCGGCATCTCGGGCTCCGGCAAATCGAGCCTGGTCAGCCAGGCCCTGCTGGAGTTGGTGGGCGCACACCTGGGCCACGTCGAGGCTTCACAGGATACTCAGGAGGCGGACCTGGAAGATGAGCCAGAGCAGGTGAGCACGGGCCGCGTCAGCGCAGGCCTTGAGCACATCAAGCGGCTGGTGCAGGTAGACCAGAAACCAATCGGCCGCACGCCTCGCTCCAACTTGGCCACCTACACCGGTCTGTTCGATCATGTACGCAAATTGTTCGCCAGTACCGAACAGGCCAAGGCCCAGGGTTTCGATGCCGGGCGTTTCTCCTTCAACGTGGCCAAGGGCCGATGCCCTACGTGCGAAGGCGAAGGGTTTGTCAGTGTCGAGTTGCTGTTCATGCCAAGCGTGTTCGCTCCTTGCCCGACCTGCCACGGGGCCCGCTACAATCCAGAGACCCTCGCGGTTGTCTGGCGTGGCATGAATATCGCCGAGGTGCTGCACCTGACCGTGGAACAGGCGTTGAGCGTGTTTGAGGATCAACCCTCGGCGCGGCGTTCGCTTCAGGTGCTGCAAGACATAGGCTTGGGCTATCTGCGCCTGGGCCAGCCGGCAACGGAGTTGTCAGGGGGCGAAGCGCAGCGGATCAAGCTGGCCACCGAGCTGCAACGCCAGGCGCGCGGCGCCACCTTGTATGTGCTCGATGAGCCCACCAACGGCCTGCATCCACAAGATGTCGACCGCTTGCTGGTGCAGCTCAATCGCCTGGTGGACAACGGCCACAGCGTGGTGGTGGTCGAACATGACATGCGCGTGGTCGCCCAGTGCGATTGGGTGATCGACATCGGCCCTGGTGCGGGCGATGCCGGCGGCAAGGTGGTCGCCAGCGGCACGCCCGAACAGGTAGCCACGACTGAGCACAGCCGTACAGCCCCCTTCCTGGCACGGGCCTTGTAGCAGCGCTGGATGACATCGACGCGAGCGCATGCGGCCAAGCAACGGCCGCTTTCAACACCTTAGATAGGCTGGTTCATGGACAAGTACGCACCCCGCCAGTGGTTGCCCCACGAGAAACCGACCCTGCCAGGTTCGCCGTCTACGCCCCTGCACAGCCCAGCCAAGCGCCTGGCCTATGGCCTGGTCGGTTTGCTGGTCGCCATCACCGGCGGGCTTGGCAACGCGCTGGTGACCGCAAACCTTGTGTTTCTGCAAGGTGCACTGGGCGCGACCACGGCGGAAATGGCCTGGCTGCCAGCGGCCTATGTGATGACCAACGTGTCCATGAACCTGTTGCTGGTCAAGTTTCGCCAGCAATTTGGCTTGCGTGCCTTCACCGAAGTGTTCCTGGTGCTCTATGCCCTGGTGACCTTCGCTCACCTGCTGGTCAACGACCTCAACTCGGCCATTGCCGTGCGGGCCGCCCACGGCATGGTGGGCGCCGCGCTGACCTCGCTCGGCCTGTACTACATGATCCAGGCCTTTCCTGCGCAGTGGCGGCTCAAGGCCATGGTCCTGGGCCTTGGTGCTTCCCAGCTGGCCTTGCCGCTGGCACGGATATTTTCAGAAGACCTGCTACTGATCGCCGAATGGCGGGGGCTTTACTTGTTCGAACTGGGGCTGGCGCTGACAGCCCTGGGCTGCGTACTTCTGCTCAAACTGCCACCTGGTGACCGCTTCAAGACCTTCGAGCCCTTGGATTTTCTTACCTTCGCCCTGATGGCCAGCGGCACGGCGCTGCTTTGCGCTGCCTTGTCGCTTGGTCGCATCGACTGGTGGCTGGATGCGCCATGGATCGGCATGGCGCTGGCAGGCTCGATCGTCCTGATCCTCAGTGGACTGGCGATCGAGCACAACCGCGAGAACCCCTTGCTGATGACGCGGTGGCTGGGCAGCGGCGCCATCATCCGCCTGGGGCTGTGCGTGATCCTCATCCGTATGGTCACCTCCGAACAATCCACCGGCGCAGTCGGCTTTCTGCAGATGCTCAACATGTCCAGCGAACAGATGCGTTCGCTGTACTGGATCATGCTGCTCGGCGCGGTCGCCGGGCTGGCGACCAGCGCCCTGACCATCAATCCCAACCACCTGATCCTACCGTTGCTGATCTCCCTGCTGGCCATGGCGATAGGGGCCTTCATGGACAGCAGGTCGAGCAACCTGACCCGCCCTGCGCAGATGTACTTGAGCCAGTTTCTATTGGCGTTCGGCAGTACGTTCTTCCTGGGCCCCTCCATGGCCCTGGGCATCGGCCATGTGCGGGCCAATCCGCAGAACCTGGTGAGCTTCTCGGTGCTGTTCGGCATCTGCAACAACCTCGGTGGCCTGATCGGCGCAGCGCTGCTGGGCACGTTCCAGATCTGGCGGGAAAAATTTCACTCAAGCCACCTCATGGACCACTTGGGCAGCGTGGAACCGCTGGTCACCGCCCGGGTTCAAAGTGGTAGTGCAAGCGTCGGGCGCCTGATCGCCGACCCTGCCCTGCGTACTGAAGTGGGCATGCGCCAACTGGCCAGCGCGGCCACCCGAGAAGCCAATGTGCTGGCCTACAACGATGTCTTCATGCTCATTGGCGCTATCGCTATTCTCACCATGATCTGGATCTGCATACGCGGCACCTGGCTCTGGTACAGCAAACGTCAGGCCCGCCTGACCGACCCCTCCCTTGGCGCACCGACACGATGACCGAAGAATCCCGCACCACCACCACGACCGCCATCGCCGAAGCGCCGGAAGGCACACCGCCACCCAGCGAGCCGACCTCACCTGGACGCACCCGCAAGGTGCGCATACTGTCTGCCATCACATTCGGCTGTGTTGCCTTGGTCGGCGTGCTGGTGGTGCTTTATGCCTGGCGCCTGCCCCCTTTCAGCAGCGCCATCGAAAGTACCGAAAACGCCATGGTGCGCGGGCAGGTCACGATCATAGGTCCGCAGTTGAGCGGCTATATCGTCGAGGTGCCCGTACAGGATTTTCAGTACGTCAAGGCAGGCCAGTTGCTGGTCAGGCTCGATGATCGCATCTACACCCAGCGTCTGGCCCAGGCGATTGCCCAGCAGCAGCAACAGGAAGCGGCGCTGGTCAACAATGCCCAGCAGCGCAAGAGCGCCGAAGCGACCATCGCCCAGCGCCAGGCTGCCATCAATGACGCCGCCGCGCAGTTGACCAAAGCCAAGGCCGATCTGTCGCGTAACCAGGCGCTGGTCAGCGATGGGTCAGTGTCACGACGCGAACTGGATGTTACCCGCGCCAGCGAAGCGGCAGCGGCGGCGAGCCTTGCGCAGGCCAAGGCCGCGCTTGAGATCGCTCGGCAGGATCGTGAGTCGGTGATCGTCAACCGCGCGGCGCTGCTGGCTGCGGTCGAGAATGCCAAGGCAGCCGTGGCCCTGGCCCGTATCGACTTGGACAACACCCGCGTCACTGCGCCCAGGGACGGGCAGCTGGGGCAGATCGGCACGCGCCTGGGCGCCTATGTCAACTCAGGTGCCCAGCTGATGGCGCTGGTGCCCGATACGTTGTGGATCATCGCCAACATGAAAGAAACGCAGATGGCCGACGTGCGCATCGGTCAGCCGGCCAGTTTCACGGTGGATGCCTTGAACCATTTGAAGCTGTACGGGCACATCGAACAGATCTCCCCTGCTACGGGTTCGGAGTTTGCGTTGCTTCAGGCGGACAACGCGACCGGCAACTTCGTCAAGATCGCCCAGCGGATACCGGTGCGTATCACGGTGGATGCGGGGCAGCCAGAAGCTGCGCGGCTGCGGCCGGGTATGTCGGTGGTGGTCAGCATCGATACGGGGGAGCAGCGGTCCTGTGTTGGATCTGGGTGCTAGCGGATTGATGGAGGGACGTCTTTCAAGTGGGTCACCTATTGGCGAGAATGGAAATTGGGTATCACGTTGCACCTTATAGATCAGTCTCTTTCATAGTGGTGTAGCTGCGTTCAAAAAACTTTAAACTACCTACCATTTCTTGTAAGAGCGGCCTGGCCGGAGCGCCGGACCGGCCGCGATGGGGCGCGCTGTGGCCCGAGTTTGGAGTTTGTTTGTTGTGATTTAAATACTGGGGCCGCTGCGCGGCCCATCGCGGCACTAGGCCGCTCCTACACCGGATATGTACATAAACGAAATGGCAAACAACAGCCAGCAATAAAACTCATACTCGATCTTGATCTTGATCTTGATCTTGATCTTGCTTTGGCTTTTGATCTTGCTTTTGATCTTCGCGACTTCAGGAGGCCGAACGCAGGTCTTGCGGAGGGAGGTGACAGGCATGGATGCCTGTCAAGCGCTGGGCCCCAGGATGGGGCCTACAGCGCGGTCCTCCCGGGAGCAAGACCGGAGTGAGGGAACCCCGAAGCGTAGCGTAGGGGCCGTATGAGTGGAGCACAGCGTTTTTTGGTTACTTTTTGTCGCGTTTGACAAAAAGTGACTCGCCGTAATGGCGAAAAGGTGACTAAGCGTCGCCATCGCAAATGGAATGTGCTCTCTTTCAATACCCACGCCAACGCAATCAAACTTGAAGCCTGAAACTTCAAACTTCAAACTTCAAACTTCAAACTTCAAACTTCAAACTTCAAACTTCAAACTTCAGAGTGTGGGCGCATACGGCAAGTTGGTATTCATTGGCGCGGGTGGCGCACAGTCACCTTTGCGCCCTTACGGCGGCTCACTTTTTGTCTTGTCAAAAAGTGAGCAAAAACCGCCTGCTCCTATCACCCGGCCCCTGCGCTGCGCTCCGGGGTCC
>NZ_JBICMI010000052.1:0-331 GCF_043106155.1 Pseudomonas sp. FYR_7 | reverse complement strand
CCAGGTCAGCCTTGTTCAGGAAGACCACGATGTACGGAACGCCTACCTGACGGGACAGCAGGATGTGCTCACGGGTTTGTGGCATCGGACCATCGGCGGCCGAGCAAACCAGGATCGCGCCGTCCATCTGGGCAGCACCGGTGATCATGTTCTTCACGTAGTCAGCGTGACCTGGGCAGTCAACGTGAGCGTAGTGACGAATGGTCGAGTTGTACTCAACGTGAGCGGTGTTGATGGTGATACCGCGCGCTTTTTCTTCCGGAGCCGAGTCGATCTTGTCGAACTCAACGACTGCCGAACCGAATACTTCGGAGCAGACGCGAGTCAGAGC